>JAHIYG010000047.1 GCA_018815265.1 Candidatus Altarchaeota archaeon
GGCGGTGAAGGCCCCCCTGATAGTTCTGGGAAAGACGTAAAATATGTGCGCCGTATACACTACAGCACATTCGGAAGAAAAATTATAACACCATGCCCTTCGAGAATTGATGGTGAAAAACCCGGGGTATATGATGTCGATATCATAGCAAGTGCCTTTTTAGCCATACCCAAACACATCTACTATTCTATTGGCGGGTTCGATCCGTATTTTTATTACGTGGGAGAAGACAGGGATATTTGCTTTAGGTTAAAGGAGAAAGGATATAGACTGGTTGTTAGGCCGGATACGAGAGCCATACATTTTTCTACGAAAACAGGCAACAGATTCAAGGCCCAAACATACATTACTTGGATTATATACTACCTAAACAAGTGCCTTGAGGCCGAAATAAAAAGAAAAAAGGTGATGGGGGGGATAATGTGGATGGCAGCCAATTTCTGGATTATCCCTTTTTTTTATTTTTTCACCAACCCGTTCATGAAGTCGAAACAAATATTGGAGAGAAAAAACATAGATTTTCTGTCACCTGCTCAAATGGAAGAATACTACTTACTACAGCTAAGAAAGCAGCTAAAAGAAAGACTAGGCTTTCCAGTTCGGTTTCCCCTACCCCCGCCAAAAAACATAGTCTTATTTGTCACTTCAAAATGCAATGGCTTATGTGACCACTGCTTTCTTCCCGGAATATCAAAATCACAAAATGATATAGAAGTCAAAAACATAATCGGCTTAATCAAGCAATTAAAAGCCCCCATACAGCTTATTCTCACAGGTGGTGAACCGTTTTTGAGAGATGACATTGAAGAAGTCATCGGCAGACTGATGGAGCAAAAACAAATAAAATCCCTTTTTATCACGTCAAACGCTTCCTTTCCGGAAAAAATAGAGTTGGTTTTTGAGAATATCTGCAAAAGCTGCGTGAAACCACTGTATCTACAAATATCCCTTGATGGCTTTGAAAAAACCCACAACTCTATACGTAAGATCCCTGATGGCTTTAAAAAAGCGATTGACACATGCGAACGACTAAAGCGACTGAAACGGAAATATCCCTATCTTTCGTTTATCGTGAACATAAGCATTATGAAGTCGAATTTGTCAGAAATTGAAGAGTTGGTAAACTACTTGGAAAAGAATGAATACCCGAGCAAACTCACCCCCATCAGGGGCAATTCATTCAGCACATTCAATGTCCCCGGCGAAATATTGAATCCAGAATATAATCCTCGCCAGGATGTGTCGCCAACCATCATGGAGATTAAGGGTTTACTTAAGGCGATTGAGGAACGGCATCCGACATACTTCGGCGCTCTACAAAAAATAAGGCTGAAACTAATGCTTGACACACTTAACCTCAAAAAGCGTCAAATACCTTGTTATGCTGGCTTTGATGAAGCAGTCATCTACAGCGATGGGAGTATAGGTTTTTGTGAGCAGGTAGTTCCATATGGAAGATTGTCGAAGTGGAATTGGGATATTTCAAGGTCATGGAACTCCAAGGAAGCGATGGAACATAGGCTAAAACTGCTTTCCTGCGCGTGTATACATGGGTGCAATATCGTGCCTTCCATCAAAAGAAACATCACAAAAGGGAACCTGCTTTTCAAGGTATTAAATTCAACTTTATCACGATGGGAAGATATTTTAGGTGACTAATCATTAGATATAAGAGGATACACTGGTTTATCTTAGATTAAAAAAATGACCCATCAACGCAGTCTTCAGAAATCTAATTCACGCTCGGGAAAGATTCTCTTGATTTTTCCAGAAACATTCGAAAAAAACCTATCACCGCCGCTGGGCATATCCATAATCGCCGCATGCCTAAGAGACGCAGGATATGAGGTGGAACTATGGGATCAGACAGTTGAACATCGTAAAAAAATTAATTGGGGAGACTATTTTCTTGTAGGCATGAACCTGTTATGCGCCAATTTTAACAATGGTGTTGAATTGGCTAAACGCATCCGTGAGGGCAACAGCAATGTCTTTATCATGGCTGGCGGGCCTTTTTCGGACACGTGTGCCCAAGAGGTTCTTGAATCAGGCGTTTTTGACGCTATCGTCCACGGTGAGGGCGAGTACACATTTGTCCGGTTAGCTAAGGCGGTGAAAGGCAAGAAAGCATTCCACAACATAAAGGGATTGAGTTTTTACAAACAAGGCAAAATCAAAAGGACTGACGACCCACCCCTAATAAAAGACTTGGATAAACTTCCTTTTCCAGCATATGACCTGCTTCCAGTGGATAAGTATCCGGAAGCCAGTGTAATAGCCTCCAGAGGATGCCCATTCAGTTGCATCTTCTGCACTCGCGGGCCGGCTGAATCAAAAAAAAGACGTTGCTTAAGTCCTGCCCGCGCAGTAGAATGGATAGCACTTCTGCGCGAGAAATATCACTTTAAACACATACGTATGGTAGACAGCACATTTACTGTGGATCAAAAGTGGGCCGAGGAAATATGCGACCTCATCATAAAAAATAATCTACGAGTCCATTGGAGCTGCCAGACTAGGATAGACTGCATCAACACTGGGCTACTTGAGAAGATGAAAAAGGCAGGATGCAATAAGATAATATTTGGTATAGAAAGCGGAAATGACAAGATTCTAACTTTAATGGAGAAGGGATTTACAAAAAACAACGTCCGAGCTTTCGCTAAGATGTTCAAGGCTGCAGATGCACCGTCTGTCACTGCAAATTTCATTATAGGTCATTCTTGGGATACACGGGAAACAATACGTGAAACATTTGATTTTGCAAAAGAGTTAAATAATAACTTCGGATTCGAATATCGGCTTTTTCTACTGGTTCCTTTTCCAGGGACAGAATTGTGGAATAACCCCGAAAAATACGGAATCAAGATCGGAACAGACTGGAAGCACTTCTGCAAAACATCATTTTTCGGCAACCCCCTAGGCGTTGAAGCAGTCTATAGCACTAATAACCTGTCAAGTGGGGAATTAACCGAAATATATCATCAGCTTCAAAACCCCGTCTTCTCACTAATGATGAAATATGGAAGGCCAACACTGCTAGCAGTTTACCAGATACAAAGGCTTTTAGATAGGAAACTTCCAAAAAGAAAAAAAAGATGCTAAACATGATAGACATACTACGGGGGTCTTGGAGAATACTTAAAATCAAAATAGGATACCGGGTGCCCTTGAAAGTGGTGTATTATGTCTCCTATAACTGTAACCTAAAGTGCAGTTTTTGTGAAAGAAGAACCCGGCAATCAAAGGAACTAACTACAGACCAAGTGAAAAAATGCATGAGGGAGTTTAAGGGGCTTGGTACAGTGGGCTGGAGCTTTAGTGGGGGGGAAGCATTACTTCGAGAGGATATATCGGATTTAATCAAGTATGCTAGGAAACAAGGCTTTAAGTGCAACCTAGTGTCTAATGCTTGGTTTATCCCAGAGAAAATAGACATTGTCGAAGAACTTGATTCGATAGTCATAAGCCTTGACGGTCCCAAAGAAATACATGACGCCATCCGTGGAAAGGGCTCATATGACCGGGTGATTACATCGCTTGAACTATTGAAAGACAGAAAACCAACTGTGATCATAAACACTGTCTTAAATAAAACAAACCTAGACTCATTGGATGAGATTTTAGAAATCATCGAGAAATACAATTGTGGCTGGGAAATTCAACCGGTCTTCTGCCAGAGTAAAAAGGAAAATGATAATGCCATAAAATACTTCACCTCCCAGCAAGACATTAGCGAAGCCATAAACTGGCTGCAAGAGCAGAAACTGAAAGGCAAAAGAATTCTGAGGTCAGATGAAGTTTTGAATTCCATAAAGAAAACCGACTACCATACACTCCCTGACTGCTATGCTGCCCGAGCCTTTTTTATCCTATCCCCAGACGGGAGACTGCTGCCTTGCGCACGGTTCCTGCCAGAAAGCGCAGAATACCCGTCCGTTCTGGAAAACGGAGTCAAAAATGCTATTAACCAACTCCCAGACATGTCAAAATGTAGACAATGCATGCTGTGCTGCTATCTGGAATATAACTATGCCCTACACTACCTGGTTAGAACAGGAATAAGATATTTAAAAAACCAAATTAGGGGCA
>JAHIYG010000048.1 GCA_018815265.1 Candidatus Altarchaeota archaeon
AGATTGAGGCACATGCAAACAGGCTCATGGGTTTGGAGTCTGCCAAGGCTCAAGCCGAAATAGAATACAACAAAAAGAAAGAAATCATAGAGTCTTTTGAGAAGAGAAAGCGCGAATTAGAGGACACACTCGAAAAGACAGGATACAGTGGAGAAACAAAAGAGACAATAGATGAAAGACGCAGTCAATACCTTAGGCTCGAAGGCACGCTGGAGAAGATGAAGGGGGATTTAGAGAGGAAAACAGAGCTGGAAAAGATGAAATCCGAGTCTGCCAAAAAATCATCTGAACTAAAGGAGAAAATCAAGACGCTGGAAAATGCCGTGGAAAAAGTTGGATACGACCCGGAAGCTGAAAAAATGCTTAGAAAGGAAAGAGATGATGCTTCTGAGAAAAAACATGCAACTGAATCCAGCGCCAAATCAATGGAAGCAGACATCAAAAGACTGGAGCAACAGAAGCAGGAGGTTGAGAAAAGAATGCAAGAGCACATGGATTTGTACAAGGATTATGCATCATCTAATGAAAAAATCAAACTACTGGATGAGGCAAGAAACATCTTCCACAGAGACCGCGGAGTCGCAAAGTACCTGAGGGAAACCTACATCAACAGGTTAAACAGGATTTTGACAGTGCACTTCAAAAGCTTCAACCAGAACCCGAAATACCAGGACATAAGCTTTGATAGGGACTACAGTATAAACATCAGGACAAGCTCCGGAAACCTTGATGCAAAACAACTGTCTGGTGGGGAGCTGGTACAGCTTGCATTGGCGTTGCGGCTCACGCTCATAGACTTGATGTCGCCCATGAGATTGATGATACTTGACGAACCATTCGGAAGCCTAGATGAGACACACCGGGAATTACTAGGTATTGCACTAAACAAGATTGCAGCAACGGGACAGCTTGTGATAGTGTCCCACATACCTGTCGAGAGCATGCAGCTCGAAAACCAGATAGACTTGGGAGGGTATTAACCGACTATCCTAAAACCTTTTAGTCCCTCTATTTTTTCAGATGAATCAATTTCTATCTTGTCTACTCTTGCGTTTTGCGGGCCAACCCAACACCACTGGATCATCTCATCCACTTTCTCAGACAGGCCTTCAAATACCGATTCGACATCACCGTTGGGGAGGTTCCTGACCCACCCGTTCAAGCCTAAATACAGTGCCTTGTCCCTGGTGCTCGCCCGATAAAACACCCCCTGTACTACGCCCGATATTACCAGGTGGACTCTCTTGTCCATCTGTTTAAAATACTGTTTCCCTATTAATAGGCAAGATGAAGGCTACTGCATTATGCCATGGGGCGGCAACCATAATCACTGGGTTTGCCACAGGCAAAGGCGGAGCCTACGGCATATCGTTGGAAAACAAAACCACAGTCGAATTAAACGAATCGAAAAAGATTGAATCCATTGTCAACGGCGAGAAAGACATGGGTTTGGTACTGGCTGAATCTGCAGTAAAGAGGACGCTGGAAAAATTCGGCCTGAATTACGCGGGTGCTAAGGTGACTACCGAAACAGACGTGCCGGTTGCCGCGGGTTTGAAGAGCTCGTCAATTGCAGCCAACGCAATAGTGCTGGCGACTGCCGGAGCAATCGCTAAAGAACATGGCGATGTGAGGGAGGTAAGATTGAGCAAGGCAGAATCCAAGCAGGAGATCATAATCAAAGGCGAGAATGTCAAGGGTATTGATTTGATAAACATCGGAATAGACGCCGCCTTCGACGCCAAGGTAACGAAGACGGGGGCGATAGACGATGCTTCGGCGGCATTTTTCGGAGGATACACACTGACAAAAAACCTGGAGAGGGAGATAGTGTATAAGGGAGGTATGGAGGAGCTGAATGTCTTGATATACCTGCCAGACCGGAAGATATACTCCGGCTCAATCAACCCGGCAGATGTCAAGCCTTTTGCCAAGGAAGTCGACCTAGTCTGGGAGAACGCGTTAAAAGGCTGTATCTACCAGGCTATAACATTAAATGGCCTGATACATTCAGTCTCATTTAAACTCGACCCCACACCAGCAGTCAAAGCATTGGATGCTGGGGCAATAGCTGCCGGCCTGTCTGGCACCGGGCCAGCGGTTGTCGCATTGTCTCGTGACGACGGAGCAAGCATCAGGGACGCATGGTCGGATTTAGAAGGCAATATAATTGCCACTAAAACAAATAACGTCTCTGCGAGGGTGATATAAGTGGTTATTCTAACTAAGACTGTGGAATTCAGCACTTCAGGCTCAGGTGACATGGTTGAAATAACAGATAAGGTTCAGTTGGGAATAACTGAATCCAATATGAAAAATGGAGTGGCAGTGATATTCTGTCCCGGCTCGACTGGTGCAGTCTCAACCGTCGAATATGAACCGGGTTTGAAGAAGGACATTCCGAAGGCTATGCAACGTCTTGCCCCATACGGCGATGACTACGCCCATCACGACACATGGGATGATGACAACGGCTCAGGCCACGTTCAAGCGACAATAATTGGCCCCTCACTCACTGTCCCGTTCACAGACAGGAAGCTCACATTAGGCCGCTGGCAGCAGGTAGTCTTTATAGAATGTGACACAAGAGCTAGAGAGAGAAAGCTGATAGTGCAGATATTAGGGGAATAAGTTGAAATCCGATGAGTTCAGCAGACTAATCAAGGACATGGAAATCAAGAAGGGCACGTTCATAGCCGTTAAGACAAAAAACAGCGTCTGCACAGGATACTTCCTAGAAGCCTGCTATAAAACCTCAGCCGGCGGATTCATAAACTTGTCTGGCACCAGAAAAATAGGGCAGGGCAGGATGGAAGAAGACTGGTTTGACCATACATACAGCGTGCCAATAGACAGGATATTGGATGTCAGAATATTAGACCCGCCATTTGACCCTGAGAAACCCAATAACCAGCAGAAGCTATAGTACACCATATAATCTGCTGAATTTTTTCAATGCTTCAAGTTGCAGAGCCATTATTTCAGGGCTCTGAACCTCTTTCTTAAATCCGAACAGACTCAATATCGACATTAATTGGACTAAGTCTCCAGGCCCTAACCGTTGATTCAACACCTTTGACGCAGACCCCAAGTCCCTCTGAAGCAGGACATTATCGACTTCAGCAGGCATTTCACGACCACTTGATTCAACCTCACGGATTATCTTCTTTGTAGCCTCCCTAAAAGGGGGAAATCTGCCTTGGCGCATTTGAGACAACTTGTCCATTGAAGGTATTGTCATTGCTTCCACAACATCTATCGCCTCCTTAAATCGTCCTTGAGCCATCAATGTCTGACCTAAAACAGTGGAACCAGCTTGAACCAGTTCAAGTTCATGCTCTTTCATGCCAATTATGTCTTCCACATTCAAGTCAGAAATCATCTTTCCATCGACTAGGATATAGCGGGTAAGTGACTGGCCTGTTGGATGGGGCGTCTCCCCGACAATCTTGTAACCTACCGCCTTGCCACTCATATTCCGGTCTGCGAAAACCCTTATTTTCGGGCCGGCCGCGTGGGATACTTCCATGACAGTCATTTTTTTTACAGGGTCCTGGTCAACCCTGTAGACTCCATCTGAGAATTCCCCCGGCCTTTTCAACTCCCCATGAGGAGAATCCGGCTTCTTGAAGTGTTGAGTCGTTATGTTAGGCAGGCCGTCATAGTTCACTATCGAAGAGTCGCCTGTTTTGAATACCCTCACAACCATTCCATCAGGCCTTGTGTATTCCGAGTAACCGTCCTTTTCAACCATCGGCTGCAAAGCCGCAACTTCTGCTTTTCTCCTGTTACCTGCTGAAACCAATCCTATAACCTTCCCGAACCCCCGCATAGTGTCAAGGAATCCATCGTCTAACCTTACCCTGCCCAAGTCATACATGAACCCGCCTGAGACATAGAGTGTTTTCCCCTCTTGCCATTTATCAGTGCAGACCCACGCAGCATTGTCATCTATGGAGAGAATGCAGTCGCAACCGAGAAAGGCCTGCCGAACATTAGGATTCCTTGTTGAATAAAACGCATTCATTGCAAAATCAATCAGGTGCTTGGGTCTTTGCTGCTCATCACCGCGCCCGCCTCCCCTTTCAACGAATGAAACCATTTTTTTTTTCTGCAGTTAGATAGATACTGCGAATGACGACCTTAAATAGTTTATGTTCTTAAGCTTGTCTACATATATTTTTTGTATGGAAGAGGATGCGGCGGCCGCCCCGAAGAAGTCTGTGCATTCCCCTTTTGTGAGGCGTGTGCAGGAGATTAAGGCAAAGATAGGCCCGGGTGTGGAGGGTACAGTAAAGGGTGCTAAAGGAGTGCGAATAGAAAATGCATCAATTATCCTAGTCTACAACAAAAACAAGGCAGACGCAGACAAACTACACGATGACTTGGAGAAGCGCATCACAGCCCTCAAGATAAGAACCAAAAATAAAAAAGACAGATTGTGGAAGAAAAAAGTTAAGAAGGCAAAGCCAGTAAAAAAGAAACCCAAAAAGAAAAAACGCTAAATCAGCATCGGCGTCTCCTTCATATATCTTTGATACATTCTGTTTTTCCCTACTTCTTTCTCTTCAGCCCTGCAGAGTCTCACGTATTTGTAAATCAGCACCGGCGCAAATACTGTTGTCAAAAGCGTCGGCCAACCGACCCACCACCCAAATACGACGAGTACGAAGCCGACATACTGCGGGTGGCGGCTTATAGAGTAAATGCCTGATGTCACCAAGCCCTTGCTTGTGTTCCTATATAGTGTAACCCAACCCAAAAGTATCAATGCCGCGCCGAATACCATAAGAATCAATCCATACAACATCCCGATAGACAGCGCCAGCGGCACACCTAGAAGCATTGACGTCGCATATATGTGGGGTTTCGGCGTGGTCGGGTGAAGCGCCCCAGCTATTAGAAATATCGTCAATGGTAGGCCGTACATTTCAATGAAGAGGGAGGTGAAAAATGCAGCAACCAACCCTTTCTCCCTCCAGTCGACCTTCCTCCTGAAGCTTAAGGGAATCAGGAATGATGTGAACAGGAGTATGTTGAATGCGACAAGATACCACTCCCCGACGACCACCCCGTCTGCTAGCGAACCAAGTAGGTGGTATTCAAAGTGGTTCAAAAGATCAAGTGGAAAAAGCAAAAGCGGAAGAGAGAGAGCCAAAACCAAAAACCTAAGTAGATGCTTCATCCCAGATATAAGAGAGTAGAGGATTAAATCCTTTACTGTATGGCTTTTTTTACTGCATCGTCTTTTGACGCTGTTATTATATCTTTTATTTTCCCATCTCCTTTGAGGCACTCATTTATTTCAGCAGATATTCCTCCTGACTCCTTTATGACAACCACTTTTTTACCGAAGCTCAAGGCCATCGCAATCTCGGATAGTGTTCCTGTGCTACCGTTCACTGCTATGACTGAGTCAGCAGAGGATACGACAATTGAGTTCCTAGCATAGCCTAAACCAGTTGTTATAACCACATCCAAGTAGTTGTTAGCGTCTTTCCCATCAAGCGACGGGAGTATTCCAACTGTCAAACC
>JAHIYG010000049.1 GCA_018815265.1 Candidatus Altarchaeota archaeon
GCTTTTGTCGCATTCCCACCAGTTCACTGCAACAACGAGCAAACACACTGATGCAATAGCTAAGATGCTGTATTCGTATCTTTTGTATCTTGCCTTGATGTAGTCGAGAGCGTCTGATAGTCCGTATCCGCTCCATACCATCAGCACCACAATAGAGGGTATTCCAAAGGATGTTATATCCAGTGAGACATCGTTTATGAACAGGCTATAGACGACGTCCAAGCAGACGAATAAACCCGTGAATTTAGCGTATTCCATCTGGGTTTTCCCATGTCGGTACAAACCAATGATGACAAGCAATATGCATGCGTGCACCTGCGTTGACATGCTCCATATTATCTTGAAAAACCGCTCTAATATCTCCTCCTTCGGCAGTGTCAGCATCTGTGTTCGCCGGTGGACTGCACCAGTTATGTGGTCTATAAACTTTATTGGAGTGTCTGGGTTGCCCCAGTTGTAAACTGGTTTCTGCGATGCCTTAATTGGTATGTACAGGTATAATGTGAGGGGTGCTAAAAACGATGCAGTAACCAGTTCCCAATTAATCTTTCTTTTTTTCTTCCATCCATCGTTTAACACAAGATATGCGTAAGCAGGGAGGTATATCAGAGTTGATATGTGGTTAGTCATAGCCAGTCCATATGTGGCAGCTGCAATGTATAGTATTTTCTTGTGTTTTTCCCGTCTCCATTTCAGGATTAGAAACAATGTCGCAGCAAGCAGGAAGGCATGCAGTGTGTATACTTCGGCGATGGTAGCCTGATCCCATATTGTCTTTGCATAGGCTGTCAAAAGCCCGGCGCCGACACCAGCCAGATTGTTTTTTGTATTGGACAAAACGATTGCACATACTATGGATGCTGTTGCGGCTGCGAAAAATGCACTCATGAGATTATATCTGTATGCAACAGGTCCAACAGGCAGGTATGAGAAGGCTTTTCCAATGAAAACATATAGTGGATATCCTGTCGGATGCGGCACCCCTAGGGTATATGAGGATGTGATGAGGTCCCCGGAGTCCCCACTGTACACTGTCGGGCATAATGTGGCAGTGTACACTCCAATGGATGCAAGAAAGACAACAAAACAGGCTATTATTTCATGTTTTTTCTTCATTGTGGCTTATGTAGGCTATTCTATAGACGTTGGTTTTTATTGAATATTGTTTTTCCACGTTTGATTTTGTCTATGTCCTCTGCAGACCTTATGTTTTCTCCCCGGTGGTATATTTTGTTAACCTGCTGTGCAAGCTCTTCACTACTGGAGTTGTACTGGTTCACTGTCACATGCTTTAATTCAGGATAGCTCCATAGTCTGTCTGCCATATGAAAATCAATTAGAGGATTAGCTTAAATAAATCATGCGGAGTCTTTCCGTTTTATATGGGAAAGGGCAGATGGCTCATTTTTCGAAGATGAATGATTGTACTTTATTTCAACATTGCTTGTCTTAGACGCATGGGGGGCGAGGCCTCTTGGTGCACTGTGTAAATCTCGCCCCCATGAGCGTATTGCATCTGTTATGATGCGGATATTTATTGCTTCCCGGATGTCATCTACTACATCTAGCAGTCCCTCTTTTGCTTCTTGCATAAACTCCAAAACATTGAATTTTCTGAAGTCTTCCCACATACTCCTCAGAAACTCTCTCAAATTGAATTCTTTAATATTTTCCTTAACCTTTTGTAGGTACTCTCTAGCATTGAATTTCTTTATCTCATCAATTCCTCCAATTATGCGCTCTTTTATGCTCTGTTTTTGTGTTACGTTAAGCTTGCTTGTCGTCTGACCCCAGATACGTCCTTGTTTTCTTAGGTTGCGTCTGCGATGCAACCATATCAGAAACACTGTCGCTATTATGACTGCGATCAGGAGCAAAATCATACCCCCAACTATTATCTTCCATATGCTGGTGACTTCTTCGGGTTTTGCGTCTTGTTCCAATGCATCGACCGTAATTTCAGATATTTTCGTGGTGTTATCATTTCTTTGGTTGCTTCCAGTCAGAATGTCCTTGACCTTCTCCACCAGGGTTTCATGCGAAGAACCACCACCTTCGACATCCTCAGTCTCTTCCCCTCCCTGGCTTGATGTTTTAATCGCGCATTCTCCGTTGTTGCAATATGTGTTTTCGCCACATACCCTTACTACTGTTGTGGACCGTTCTGTCGTACATCTTGAATTTGCTGTTCCCGGGTTCACACATATTCCCCACTCTTTGTCTTGGTAGATTGTGTTCCACATGCAGTAGTGCGGCTTCTTTATCAATGGCATGCAGTCTGAGTTTGTTCTGCATTCTGTAGCTATCTCACCGGTTATCTCAACTAGGGCATCTGCCGGTGCATATGGCGTGTCTTTACCGCCTGCGTGTATCGCGTATTTTCCAACCTGGGATATTGTGGCTTTTACGCTGCCTTCTTCGTCAGTGTCTTTGACTAGTCCATTGTAGTCTATGTCCACAGTAATGGTTGATGGAATTCCCCCATTCTCCTGTCTAACATTTATTTTGAACTGTTCATTGGCTTTAGGGAAGGTGGGGGTTGTTGTAATGACTAACCGGTTGCTTAGTCCAAGGCTTTTAATCTGCCTGCAAAATCCGTATTTTGTCGCAAGAAAAAATGCATCTCCAATTTCTGTTGCATAGTCTCTCGGTTGCATAATATATTTTCCTAGCACATCCGTCTCCCCTGAGGCCAAAATATTATTTCCTGACATTAGTCTTATTTTTGTGGAATCCAGGGGTAAACCACCATCTTCGTCTTTTGCAGTCAGTGTCACATCCTTATTCAAAACAGTCGGTGCCGGATTTAATGTCAGCTCTATTGTGCCACCTTCTACACTCGTCTTTTTTGTTGTTTCCCGAGCCTCCATATCCCCCCCAACAAACACCTTGAAGTTAACTTCACCGCATATGTCTTCGAAGTAGTTCGATTTGCCGTCACCTACCTTTTTGAAGTCTGCCGAACTTATGCGGTATTCGACGTCATCGCCAGCGTTCAAAACATCAACGGTCTTGCTCCCAGAATAAATCTCCTTAGGTGCTGTGCCTTCCATGAATGCTGTAATGTTAACCTGCATATTCCTGTCATTGTCTGCATATGCTACTTCACGCAGCGTCACCTTTACATCAAATGGTGTGCCTGCCCTCACATTGGATGGAATATCCACAGTAAGTGAATCATATGGTGTTTTGTCGCTTACGTAGAAGACATATTTTTTCTCACCCACCAAATTGTCTTTGTGGTAGGTTTTTATTGTTACTGTGTGTTTCCCCTTGTTCAATGGGTTTTCCTCCCACTTAGACGATGTATAACCTATTGTGTCATATTTTGTCATGCAGTCATATTGCTGCACACAGCTACCTTCTTTGAGTAGGTAGTTGTCTACATAAACTTTGAAGTCTGCCCTGTCAAAGATGTAGTCAAAGCCAAGCCCTATTGAGAATGCCTTGTCTATGAGAACCGAAGGCGGGACATTTCCTGTCACCTCTGGCGGATTTATGACAAAGACAATATTTTCACTGTCTAATGTTTTGTCTTTGCTGCGGGCTGTTATCTCCACGTCATGGGCTCCGAAGTCAAGGGGATTAGCATACCAGTCGGTTGCGTCGTATTTCAGCCGGAAACTGTCTTTCCTGCATTCTGGCAAAAATAATGAGTCAAAGATATTGTCTTCGACTAAACC
>JAHIYG010000050.1 GCA_018815265.1 Candidatus Altarchaeota archaeon
CACCATAAAAACAGGGTTAAATCTCTTGGGGATTGAGGCGCCTGAGCGTATGTGAATCAGTTGCAATCATTCAAATGGTCCTCTAAGGACTCCTGATTCAGTGTGGGTTGTTGTTTTGCCGCCTAGGATGTAGGAGTAAGGCATTGTTATTGTTAAGGAGTAGGGATATCCTATTTCTCCATTTACACAGTTTTTACCGGTTACCTGGAAATTGTCTCCTGAGGATATGTCCCCCCCTGGAGAGGTTATGTCCAGCATGCATTCCACTCCAGTGTCAGACACTGCCTTAGAGCCGAGTACTTTTATTTTTGTCCCAACACCATTGGTGAATACTCCTGTGAATTCCCCGTCCGACTCCACCAGTACAGCAGACATTTGAGGCTTTATTTTGGTGAACCCAACATATGAGGGCACTCCATGGTATTCTCCAAAGAGGTGGTCATACAGGAAAATTGCAGATAGCAAGAGAGTCATGAGCAACGCGAGGGTCGCTCCGACTCTCGCCCCGTCTTTGAAGCCCCTTCTGAATTCTCCATCTTTGGGTGCGGGTTTTTTTTCAGTCATCGACTATCACTCCCCATTCGACTACTGTGAAGCCGCGTCGTTGTTTTTTCACCAACTCAGGGGCTTTGAAGTAAATGGGTTCCTTGAGTGGTTTGATGTATAAGTTAACCCGTATGATGGTTTCTGGTTTCGGACTGACATCAAGTTTTACCATCTTGTCCAAATCCTCATTTGAGAGGATGACAATCTTGTAGTATGGGGATTTCGGGAGGTTGACCATCCAGTAGTCCATGAAGTCTTTTTTTTCTTTTGCGTTTAACCCGAATTCAGGCAACATTGTATCAAACCACTCCCCTATGCTTTCTCTTTCAACAATCCATCCCTTTGACAGGTCAGCTTCTCTTCCGACGTCTGCTTCATAGAAGAGGTAATCGTATTTTCCGTCGATTTTGCCCGAGGATGTTGCAGACACTCTCCATCCACCAGCATATGGGGGGTCAGACACCGTAATTTTGCCGTCTGTGATGAGTTTCACTGAAACATCCATGGGCTCAGTAGGATAGAGATATATGACGGGTTTGCCCATGTTAAAGACGCCTAGTTGCCAGATGAATATGAAAGGGATGAAGAGAAGAAGTGAGGATGTGAAAAGACCCAGTAGAAAGCCTAAGTAGTAGGGGATTTTTTTTCCCATAGAAGAGTATCTGAAACAAGTAATATAAAATGCTTTTTTTCAGTTTATATTTTTGTGTTAGTAATAGGTTTTGATGGCTGAACCTAAGGGAGGGCATAAGCTTCGTCCTGTGAGGAGCAGAAAGCATAGGAAGGTCCATCTTAGGATGGACTGCGACAAATGCGGGAGGTTCGAATGCGTCACAGTCTATGAAGACCAGGTTGAAGCTATCAAGTTCAAGTTGAATTTCTTTCAGTGCAAGCAGTGCAGGAGGTCATTCTGCCATATTTGCATCGCAGACGACGATGACATCTCATGCCCCTTCTGCGGCAAGAGGAAGCCGAAGACTGTTAAGCCTTTTGACGTGTACGTCTGCGGAGTATGCTTTAGGGAGTGGTGGAATGAAGGCGGGCTCTGCATTGAATGCGACCATATAGAAAAGCCGGAGCCTGACCCAGACAAGGGAAAATACAAGGGACCAGTCGAAGACTAAAGAGTGTTTTGTTCCCCAAGTATTGTGTCTATTGACTGGTAGGAGTCTGTGTCATGGATTGTACGGTTCTTTTTCTTGAGCAGTTCCTCCAGTGGATAGAACCTCGGTCTTTGTCTGAAGAACCGGACTGCAATGTATGCTTTGCCCCCTGATGTCTTTTGAAATTCTGCAAGTTGTTTGATTGCTGTAGAAAGAGACAACCTGTCCTTTTTGGTGGTTTTGCATTCGACTATTATGATTTTTCCGTTTTTTGCTGCTAAGACGTCTGGCACTGGTTCGGCACGTGTGCCTGATCCTGCCGCCCGCACTGCAGCCCAACCTCGCCCCCAGAACTCTGTGACGAGGAACCTTTCAAAGTCCGCGCCACGACGGTATATGCTCATATCAACACCTAGCGGCTAGCCGCTATTTGATACGCCGAAAACTGCATTAGATAATGTGATTTTCAACTACCCCTTAGAAGAGGTCAGTTTTCGAGCGTATTAATGTATGCGTTTCCCGATTATTATTTGATGGTGCACCCTAGTGTCCGCGAGGCTGATACGCTTCACAGATATGCCGGCTGGGCTGCAGACCCTGAAAAACTTTATCCAGGCATAAAAAAACCTGGCTCCAGACCTGAAAGATGGAGGCTATCTTCCGGAATGCCTGGTCAACGACCAAATACTGCGCGACAGATTAGGGGGCATGCAGTCGGGGTTAGACTGGTTCATGACGAAACAGACCTTCCTGGTTCACGGCTCATTGATAGGAGGGTGTTGGATGATACCGACAAAAGGTTTCCAGAAGGGTATATACTGGTGATTGACACCGGCTAACGAGAGGGTTTCAGCCTTGGACTTCTGAGGGGGGAACTATTTGAATCCTCAGAAAACGACAAAATAGTGGCTGTGGATGATAGGGGGTTCGTGCTACAGGACACAAAGACAAAAGGAGAGAACCTAGGCACTAGGCGCATTGAGTACCCGAAAGTCAAAGGCCTTGTTGTATATCCGCCTAAGGCGTTCGAATCATCAGGACATCACCTTGAGGGGGTTATTGAAGCGAATACATTGGGGATGTCTGGGGAGTTCAGTGTAGAGGATAATGTAAGACATTTTGGTGAGCCACAGACATTCGAGAGAACCATAGTGGAGACACACTATGACGGTGAAACAAAAGAGGTCGTAAAAGAACCTAAAAAACTGCGCTGGGAAGTGAGAGCATCAAAGAAGCCGCTGCGCATTGCCGTAGATGGATTAAATCGGAAGGCGATACTGCACACTATAGATTGAGCATGCGCTCTATTGGTTTGCGTGCTTTGTCTGCTATTTTTGAGGGTACTTTGACTTCGTGTTTCATGTCCAGTAGTGCTTCGTATAGGTTTTGTATGTTTGTTTTTTTCATGTTTCTGCAGGTTGGTAGCGGGTTTATAGGGTGGAATATTTTTCCGGGAGCTTCTTTTTTCATCCGGTGTATTATGCCCTCTTCAGTACCGATAATGAACTCTTTTGAGGGGTCGTTTTTGACGTATTCCATCATTCCTTTTGTGGAGCCGATGTGGTCTGCTATTTCCTGGACTTCTGGCAGACATTCAGGGTGAACCGTCAATTTGGCATTCGGGTACTTCTTCTTGATTGTCTTTACATACTCGGGTTTTATGTTGTCATGCACTATGCACATGCCATAGTTGGGTATGGGGATTATTTTCTTTTTCGTTCTCTGCTGGACATAGTATGCGAGGTTTTTGTCTGGCGCAAAAAGTATCTCATCCGATTCCATAGATTCCACAACCTTCACTGCGTTGCCAGAGGTGCAGATTATGTCAGCGTAGGTTTTTGCAGCGGCTGTGGTGTTGACGTACATTACGACTTTTGCGTCAGGGTATTTTTCCTTTGCAACTTGTATTACGTCAGGTGGTAGCATGGCAGCCAGCGGGCATTGTGCTTCTTTTGCAGGCATCAAAACAGTCTTTCCGGGATTTAGGATAGATGCGGTTTCTGCCATGAAGTCGACACCGCAGAATACTATGACGTCAGCATCTGTTTTCTGTGCCTGCCTAGCGAGTTCGAGGCTGTCGCCTATGACGTCTGCAAGGTCTTGAACCTCAGGGCATTGGTAGTTGTGAGCCAGTATTATTGCATTCCTTTCCTTCTGGAGTTTTTTTATCTCAGCAGATAGTAGAGTGTTATCTGACATTTTAAGATTTAATATTGTGTTTTCCACTATAAATTAATGGTTTAGAAGTGAAAGTCGTTGTGGGAGTCACTGGGTCGGTTGCTGCTGTGAGGACTCCTGAGTTGGTTCGGGAGCTGATTAGGAGAGGATACGACGTCGAATGCGTCATGTCACCTGCAGCACACGACATTCTGAATCCTAAAGTCCTTGAATGGGCATCTGGGAAAAAAGTAGTTACAGAGTTGACTGGTGCCGTAGAACATGTGAGACTGCTAGGGATAGGGGGGGAAGCAGATGCACTGTTGATTACTCCTTCAACTTCGAATACGATAGCTAAAATCGCAGCAGGGATAGATGATACGCCAGTCACGACTATGGCTGCCACAGCCTTAGGCTCCGGGAAAAAAGTAATCATAACGCCAGCGATGCATGAGAGCATGTACAGGAACCCCTTTGTCTCGCATGCAATTGAAAAACTAAAGAATGCAGGAGTCCATTTTGTCGGGCCACACATCAGTGAAGGCAAGGCAAAAATAGCATCGGAAGAAGAGATAATCGCCTTTTTAGAAGGGGTTTTGAAATGATTTTAACCCATGCGCAGGGAACAGACATTGTGCAGTATGCGAGGGCTGTCTTCACGGGAATCTGACTGTTTAACTCTTTCCAGCCGGAAAGAACTTTTCTATCACCGGCGCGACATCTTTTTCCCCTGCTCTAGCCTGGATCACATTCTCCTGGGTGCAGGCGGTGAGGAAGAGCAAAGGGAGGAAAAGCAGAAAGATAAGTTTTATTGGTTTCATGGGGGGATTATATATGATAATCAAAAGGGAGGGAAGGCCAAGCTCTCATGGGCCTTCGTCGACTTTGCCTCAAACAATG
>JAHIYG010000051.1 GCA_018815265.1 Candidatus Altarchaeota archaeon
ATTTTGTTTTTCTAACTGTCTTTTCCACACCCAAAGCAAGCGCCGCACCAAATGTCAGGAATAAAATGGCGTATCCTGAGGCATATGCGGTGTTCAAGAGGATGAACAGGAGGAAACCGACCGACAGATAAAACCTCAAAGCATGAACTCTATATCCTAAAACAGGCATGGACTCCTTTTTTTGCAAGTCCACCAAAGCCAATCCAATTATTGTAGCAAATCCAAGGTCTGTGATTCTCAGACCCCGCATCATCTGGGTGGACAGGCTTAATCCGCAGAGGAAAAGCGATAACCCAATGATGTCCCCCCTCTTATATGCCCTATACAGTCCGTACGGCAGGAGTATGAACAATATATTATATGGTAGGAAGAAGCTGGCGAAAGAAACCCGCATCAAGTCGGCAGAACCTTCCCTGCCCTGTGGGAGTTCCTCCACGATTTTTCCTACATACTCTGGTACGACAGAGAATGTTGCTACAAAAAAACCAGAGATAACAACTGCAAAAAATAGTTTGTAGCTCACGCCATACCATTTTTTAGAGAACTTGCCGGCAGCAATTATCGCAGAAACTAAGATAGAAACAAGTATAGATATGTTAATAAAATACCCTAACACCAAAACGATGAAGTAAGCCGCTATATAGACTGTTTCCCCCCCCTCCAGAAACAAGATAAAAAGGTAAATCGATGCAAGAATCAATGTCAGCTGTATGTGGTCGTGGGTGAAGCCTGCAACAGAAAGCAGGACTGGAATGACCATTGACGCATACAGGATACCTGCACAGAAGCCTGCTTCTCCACCATATAGTTTCCTGACTAGCATGTAAAGCATTGCGGCAGTCAGTGTCGACAAGACTATCCCGCACGCTTCAACACCCCATAGATGGTACTGTTGCGGCAGGAGATAACCTATTGTTCCGAGAATCCAGTATGTGGGGTCGAGTTTCCCCAATGCCAGATAATCCTCAAGCTTATGCGACATCACCCCTGTATAAAGCCATGTTTCGACATGCCGTACAGCATGCGCTCCATACAATGACATGAAGAGATTCCAGAGAATAAGCCGTAGCGCCAACCCGACCGAAACCACCCACACCAAGTCTCTAGTTAACGATTTTTTTTTCATAACTCCACAGTCAACTCAAAACCCTCAAGGCCCACAACAAAATCCCATTTTTTAAGCCCAACATTGATTTCTGACTCGGTTAAACCCTGTTTTCTAGCAGCCCTAACATACTCCCATACTTCGTTCAACTCAGTCATATTCTGATAAATCAAGTCCCCTGCATTTGACCTGTCTACAACTGTTTTTTTCGCATCCTCTAATGCGATAACCTGCTTACCATATATGTCCTCATACTTGTTTTTTTTCTCCTGCACCTCAACTGCTAAAGCATCATTTGCGTCAAGTGCCTGTTTTGAACTGAAATATTCGTCGACTGCGTCGTTGAATGAGGTGTAGACATGTTCGCTTCCTCCGAAAGGCGATATATTATCCCCTAAAATGCATGCTTCAATCTTGCCATCCACCTTTTTCAAAAGCACTTCCAAGCTTTTCCACAGTAGCTTAATGGATTCTGCATCAGGCATTTCCCCACCATCAACTTCTGCGTCTTCGCAGATTTTCTCGGCATAAAACCCCCCCAGCGACAATCTGGTCGCAAGCGTTGCAGCAGCAGGTTTTTTTGAGTCTGAAAAGATTTTAGTGAAAGAATTCAGGTCGAGTGTATACGGGTTAACGACTGCCGGCGGATAGGAATAAGTCTTTCCCACACCCAAGACCCGATCCCTCCACTTTTGCCAGTCCAAAAGCCCGATAATCTTATAATCTCTGTCGCAGAGTATCACGTTCCCCTTGCTGAACAACTCGATAACCAATATGTTAGACTGAAACTCCACCTCGACAATCCTTTCAAAGCCGTGCTGGGAGACACTCATTACCGCAGCTCCCCCAAGATTTTTCCTAAGCTGCATAGCAAAGGACGATGGTGTTTTTGGGGCTGGCCTCTTGTATTTTGTGGCGCACATGAAATTAGCAGCCACAACGACCTCCACAGAACCTCGCCCAAAGAACTTCAAGACAAAATCTCGTTTTCCGACTTGATACGCCTTGTCAACCTTCATGCCTGACAAAATATCATTCAGTTCCCGGCATAGTATGCGCAAATCAACGCTTGAAAGCTCCTTTTTCACTTGATACTATTCAAACTTTATTATAATAAAAACAATAGATAACGATGCCGGTCAAGGAAGTTGCTGCAAAGATTGCGTCCATGGAAATAAGGGGTGCATTGCGGATTGCGATAGCTGCAGCCAAGGCGATGGAGCAGGAGATACTAGACGGAGCATCATATGATGAACTGGTTCGGGCAGGCGACACACTAAAGGATGCAAGACCCACAGCAGTATCCCTTCCAAATGCCATAAACTATGTCTTGCACATCTTTGACAAACACAAAAGCGACGACCCATCGGTTGCCAGAAGCCTGATAATAGCCGATGTCTCCGACTTCATAGCAGGTCTTGAGTCTTCACTTGAGAAAATAGCAGAGATTGGCTCGAACCTGGTTGAGGAAGGCGATGTGATACTGACGATATGCAACAGCAACACTGTCGCATCAATACTCAAGAGGGCATGGGAGAAGGGCAAGAGATTCAAAGTGTATGCATGCGAGACAAGGCCCCGGTTCCAAGGCCACATAACCTACAATGACCTGGCGTCTGCAGGAGTTGACGTCACATTGATTGTGGATTCAGCCGCATACTATACAATGGTGCATAAAAGCGTGACAAAGGCTTTTGTCGGCGCAGACACAGTCTACGTCAACGGCGACGTAGTGAACAAAATAGGCACAAGCCAGGTTGCGCTGATGGCGAAACACGCAGGCGTTGAACTCATAGTCTGCACTGAAACAATAAAATTCAGCCCATACAGCGTATCTGGCGAACTTGTCGAGATAGAGGAAAGAGACCAAAAAGAGGTGTGGGATAAGGAAGCTAAAATATTCAACCCAGCATTCGACATAACCGAAAAAGAACACATCAACATGATTGTGACTGAAGTCGGAATAATACCTCCTGAGGCGGCATACCAGGTTCTGAAGGAGAAATTTGGGTGGAGCCTAGAGTGAACTCATTAGATGATGTCTTGAAGGCCCTGTTGGATGAGGATTCTATGAGGCTTAGGGAGCTTGCAGGCTTGTTCGGAGATGAGGCAGCAATTTCCCAAGATAGGGTGGCGATAGAGTTGGCGTTGATCTGCTACTGTTTCCACAAAATATTCACGAAACTCCATTTCAGAGAGAAAAACAACGAGATAGTGATGTCTGCAATTGCTAAACTCAAGGAGGGCGAATACGAATCCCTTTTGTCTGACATATCAGAATTCGACGAAAAACACGGGTTGATGGAGGGCTTAGTCGGCAAGGCGCGGATTAAGATTGCTGCGCGCCTGCACAGCAGGGGCATCAGTGTAACGCAGTCCGCATCCATCACAGGCGCAAAGCTCTCCGACCTATTCGACTATGTTGGCGGGACGAAAGACTACCACAACCACACCTCTGGCAAGCCCCTGTCTGAACGCTTAAATACTGCCAGGGACATATTCAATCATACAAAATGAAAAAGAAAACTCCTATCTATCAGGGATTTCGGGTTTTGGGTTTGTTAATTGTTTCATACCTTTTTTTGTGGCTGCTATCTGCGAAGACCACATGTAGGCTACTTGACCCCTGGGCCACATATGCTCTCTCAATACTTCTTGTGTCAATATGTCTTTTCTTCGTTCTACTCTTTGACGTTCTCATATTCCCCTGGGACTACAGTGTCTTTGGCGAGAAAAGACGCCATAAAACACCCCATGGCGGCCTGATATATGCTGAAAAAAACACGTTCGGAGGCATTGGATGGCTTGTCCAAATATTCGGTTTGATAACATTCAAAGTCTATGAAGAAGGGCTATTGATTGAGTTGGAGGGTGCAGCAGGCACATTCATAGACAAGCACGAGATGACAGAATTTGAAACATACAAGCTGTTCAAGAAATATCGCAAGAAAAACCCGACACACGCAATCGGAGGCAGAATCTACCATACATGCCCTGAAATCAGAAGTCCGATAACGGTGTCCCAGAAGGTCTATGACGAAGTTAAGAAGGTAGTCAAACCACACAAAGAACGTGAGTTCTTCTAAGACTACTACCTTCTATTACCCTCTTTTTTATGCGGGCGGTACCTTAGTGGATTTATGTTCGATTTCAACATAACCTTGCCTGTCGCAAAACCCAAAGGATTTCTTGAGAGCATGCTATTTTATGCGGGTTATGTGTCAAAAGAGTATGTATCTGAGCGGGAGCGTTATTTGGTTAAGGCATTCAACCAGCACATAAGAGACACGGTTATCCGAGACAGAAAAGGTGTGGTTCTGAAGCTTAGAAAAGACAGGGAAAAAATAGGGGAGGGACTCATTCAGAGGATAAAGATGCTTGAAGATGAGATAGCAGCCATTAGGAAAAGCTATAAATACTGATTTCCATTAAATTACATTATGAAACATGTCGTCGCATTGCTTTTGCTGGCGGTTTTTGTGTCCGGGTGCATATGCACTGACAAAGTCAAGGATTTGACCTCTAAAATCAAGCCTGAAGGCGGTGACGAGAGTCTGTGCCCCGTGAACTACATCCAGGTTGGCACTGATTGCTGTCTTGACCTAAACGACAACAGCATATGCGACAAAGACGAGGAAACCGAGACTACCTACTCTGAGGCACCAACTACTGTCGAGGAGACAACATCCACCCTTGATGAGTCCACCACCTTGATTGAGACGACGTCGACGATACAGACAACCTCCACAGTTTTGGTGACCACAACAGCACCCCCACAAATAGCGTGTTCAACAAACAGCGACTGCGGGGAAAGAAGGGAGGAGAGAATCTGCAAGGACGGCGACGTATACCTTCAGTCGATATCACCCTACTGCCGGACTCCTGGCTCCCCCCAGTCTGAATGCATAAACAAGGTAAGTCTGTCTGGCCAAACCATAGCCTCTCCTGCTAAACCTATAGATGACTGCGATGAAGGGTGCCAAGACGGATTCTGCCTCTAGAGGGTTTTTAATCTAGTCCTTCGATTTAATCTATATGATGGAGAAGATGATGCCACATCAAACATCCGAATCTGGTGCAGATGGTTTAAAGGAGGTTCCTGTTAAAAAACTAAGAAGAGTTCTTGAGTGCAAGTGCGGAGTAGACATTGGTGGGAAATTCACAAAGGTGAAGGTGCAGACAAAGGACGGGAAAGTAGGGGAGGCGACAGTCGCAACCTTCAAGAAAACAGATTCGATGCCAATACCTGAGCGAGTGGATGGATTGGTTGCATCGACTGTAAAAGCCATAAAACAGGCTTGTGAGATGGGCGGCATAAAAATCTCTGAGATACAGGCGTTGGGTTTTGGTGCACCAGGTGCCCGAGATCCCAAAACCAAGACATTCCGGATGCCTAATGCAATAGGCAGGGACGAAAGCGGCAAACCTGCTGAAGTGGACTTTGAAGGCCCACTAAAAAAGGCACTGGTTTCAGAAGGCCTAATTCCCACTGCAGTTGTCCGCGGAGGCAACGACTGCGACATAGCCGCGGCATCAGAGTCATTCGGGGAGCTTAAGGTGCTACAAGAAGGACGTGGTGAGGTTAAAGCTTTGACTGGGAGGCAGGAGAGGATATTCATCCTATTGGGCACAGGCATAGGAATTGGAGTCGCAGACAAGGACGGCATAAACGAGGGAGCCACCGGCAAAATGGAGGGCGGACACATTGAGGTCGCGACTACACTCGACGAACTTAGATGCGGATGCGGCAAACACAGGGCCGGTTCAGTCTGCGCTGAGGCGGCATCATCAACGACTGGCATGGAAAACATCGCCAAGATACTAACTAAAAAAGCGATTAATGGCGGTGCCACAACAGATGTTGAGGCACTCCTTGTTGAAATGCAGAAATGGAACAGGAAGAAACTAGGCGATGACATAGACGCTGGAGAGAGGCAGTCGCTTCAAACAAGCATATCCACAGTAGACAAAATACTTGAAGCCATCCGGGCAGGCACTGGCAAAGACGCGGTTTCACTGCTGGACGGCGTAGTATTTGATTCCTCAATCATTGACGGCATGACTGAAGGCGAAAAAGCAAACGCTATCGCAGTTGATACGATGGAACTGTCTGGGGAACATTTTGGAAGATACCTGTCCCAGATGGTTACTGCCAGAAACCCGGCTGAAATAATAATCGGCGGTGGCGGCTCAAACCTTTTCCGCCAT
Source organism: Candidatus Altarchaeota archaeon (assembly GCA_018815265.1). Classification (GTDB taxonomy): domain Archaea; phylum Altiarchaeota; class Altiarchaeia; order IMC4; family SCGC-AAA252-I15; genus JAHIYG01. Next base: position 6,314 of record JAHIYG010000051.1, read on the forward strand.
GGCGAAGCAATCACAAATCCCTTCTGGAGGGGCATGGCGCGGGAACTATCCATTGACCCATTTGGCGCTGTCTCAGACACCAGAATACAGGCTGTCGTCGGAGGAAAAGAAAACCTCGGCATAAACGGAGGCATGAAACAGGCGCAGCTAGAATATGAAAGAGGAAGTTAACCAGACTAGAATTTTTATGTCTTCCTTGCTCTCCTAGCCTCTCCAACCTTTGTCTCGCAGGCATCTTTCAGGGATTTTTTGTCATGTGCATTGCATGCGTAAAATTCACCCACTCTCACTGCTATCTCATCTATGCATTGGGCTTGTAGTTCAGTATTTAATATGTCATCGCATTTGCCTACATCAAGTGACCTGATGCTTTGGTTTAATGCGCATTCATCTGCTTTTTCTCTGTCGTTTATCTTTGAGCAGTCAACTGCGCTGCCTTGTGTTTTTGTGCATCCGCTCAGCAGAAGAACCAAACCAATCATTAACACATATGCCTTCAATCTGCTACCTCATTGACTATGAATTCAAGCTGGTCGCTGAAGTCGTTATAGTTAACCCTTCCTATAAGCGTTATCTCCTTTCCTATAACCTCCTCCTTGGCTTTTTGCAGTGGGGCTTTTTCATCCTGGGCCTCGCCTATTATGTTCATGGCGTCGTCGACGTCGAAACCCATTATCTTTTCAGCGTTCTCTTTGAAGGCGACAGCCCTTATGTTGCCAGTCTTGTCTTCTACTACGATGGATGCCAGCATATTGGGCTGGGCTTCGATGACCCCGCATTCCTCGCACATCCATTCTCCCCCTATGTTTTGGACTCTTTTGCTGCATTCACTGCAGGTCATGTATATGAACGCTCGCTCCTCCAATGACACTATCTTTCCATGTATCTTCACAAATGAATCTGAGGAATCTAATTCAGATATGTTTTTCTCCTTTGCAACATCCTTGTTTATCTCAGATACAGTCGGCACCGCTATATCCTTGTCGACGACAACTTCAGAATATTTGCCTACATGAGCTTCCGCTTCACCGTTCATGTTGTTTTTGCTGTATGCATTTTTGACCAATAAGGCGTCACCCTCATTTATCTTGGCGGCGTCTGCGCTTTTGTCGTTCCAAAACACAATCCGTATGGTTCCAGAGTCATCGCCCAATATCATGGACTGCATTGTACCTCCACTGTACTGTCTTGCATCATATACCCTCAGGACTCTCGCGTTCACGTCAAAACCCCTCATATCGCCTGTTATTTCCGAGATTTTAACCAAGCCCTGTTTTGTCTTTGGAAGTGGGGGCAGATCGAGTTTGACATCTGATTTTTCAATCCTCGCCCTTGAGCCGCAATGTATCTCCACCTCTCCGTTTAAACCCTCCTTGGTATACGCGCTGTCCACCCTGACAATGTCTCCCTCCTCGGGGGTGGAGTCTGCGAGTGTGTCCCATAAGACAACCCGTGCCTTACCTGTTTTGTCCTCTGCAATAAATGATGCCCTATAACCTGTGGTGCCGTCTTTTTTCGTGAATTCGGTTTTGGGATAGACTCTTGAAGCCCTGACTAAAAGATTTATGGAGGGTATTCCTGATTCGAGTGCTCCAACGTCATCAATTCTCTCCTCGATTTCAGGGTATTCCCCCTTGAGGTTTTCAGGGTTTATTGAGGTGGTAGTCAATGCGCCTGCATGGACTTCAATCCTGCCTTGATTTTCCTTTGCAAAACCGTTTTTGACAAGCAATATATCGCCAACCCTCAGTTTTCCAATGACAGATGAGTTGCTGTCCCACAGAACCACCCGTGTTTCCCCTGTTTTATCAATAATCTCTGCAGAGGCTAATTTTCCCGTACTGCCATCCTTTCTCTGGAATTCCCTGACAGAATATATCGTCTTCACCCTACCTGCGACATTTACTGAAGCTCTCGGCCTAATCTGGGCAATGGATGAAATACTGATTTCGCCCTCGCCCAATTCAACACCCAATTCCTTTGCGACAGCATATATCGCTCCATAGTCGGACAGAAGCCCATGTGTCCTTGTCCGCTTCTCACCCATCAACGCCCTAACTTCATCAACCTTTTTACCGCTTGCATCAACGACCTTTGCCACAAGCTCATCAACTTCAACCATCTTACACAATTAATGTTTACACATTAAATATCCCGTTCTCCGCCATCCCATTTCAACTTGGACGTCCCATATGCGTGACCGTCTCTCACCCAATATTCCAATGTTGCAGACTTCCCAGGCTTTATGTCACCTATAGCCCACCTAAGCTGGTTCGAACTCCTCAACACATCCATTGTCTGAACCTTGACTTCTGAGTTCTCAGGAAGAGGATCCTCTATTTCGGCGTTGCGCATTGTCTTTAAGGTCTTGTTCTCCACCTTCACAAAGACCTGTTCACCGTCAACGTATTTTGTGAACTCGACCTCGCCCCTGTTCATCCACAGGTATGCCAAAAACACAATAAAGGCTGCCACAGCAAGCACCCCCGCAAGATAGGCGAGAATTAGCAAAATGCCAACACCTGCTTTTTTACCTGCTTCAACTATGGGGTTCCCGCATTTTCCAAGTTCAACCCTTATTCCATCTGTTTTCTTGTAGACGTCAAGTGTTGAGGAATCATTTACCAACACAGCTGATATAGTGTATGAGCGGTCAGTTTCATGCTCTCCCAAAAACCAATTGTACTCAAGGGTTTTGACATCATCTTTTGGGAAAAGATATGTCTGGCTCTTGTTGTAGTATACCTCACCTTCTGACTCGACTATCAGGTATGCACTAGCATATCTTTCCACCCCTATGCTCAGGACATCAACCTTGAATGTGACCTGTTCGTCTGGACAGTATCTACCTGTTATCTTATCCAACACTATCTCTGCAACCCCCACATACCTGTTGTCGTTCCTAAGTATTGGTTGGCCCCCGCCATAGCTGAAAGCCACGCTCCTATCTTCCCCAGGAGAAATGACTCCGATATCGTAGTATGACAAAATAGATGAATCCCCTGTTATGTTAAGGCCTTGCGGGATATACTCCCAGGCAGTGTCCTTGCTTTTCTTCCACTCGGCAATAACGAATTTAGCGGGTTGAGTCATGGATTGTGCAGGGTCAAAAACACCTGTTGAAACGATGGTGGGCTTCTCAGGTTGGTTGTATGCCTTGAAGTAGCCGAAACCTATGCTGTCTCCTTCATATAGTGTTTCGACAGTCTTTAGGCCATCTGCCGGTATGTATATTGGCGCTCCGTCATTGACGCCCAGCATCGTGTCTAAATGTATTCTCAACCCAATGCTGTGGTTTACGCTATCCTGGTTCCCGAAGACATACTCTATTACCGTCTTGTTTTCCACCAACCTGAATGTCTGGGTTATTGAAACGCCTTCGATAATCCATGAGAGACTTATTCTGTCACCATAGACTGCAGGCTCTGCGGAAACGAAATCATCTGTCTGCGTGCAGTTTCTGGGGTCGGGAGATGTACAAAAAACCGTATCGTCTATCTTATAACTTGTGAAGGAACCCTTCCACGGCCGCGGATAGTTAAAAGATAGTGTCTTCCATTCGTCCCCGTACCTGCCGCCAAGAGAATATGTCCCGACACCGTAGCAGGATTCAACAACCGCCTCTACAGATTCTGCGTTGTCTCTGAGATTGACTTCGCACTCTTGGGCTGACACACTATGTAGGAGAACTATTATCGCCAGAAAAACGGTTATTGCCCTCATATACGAGTAAAATATATTCTCTCAGATATAAATGAATACATAATATGGACGGATTGGATGTAATGATTTTTGGCGGGCTTATGGTGATAGTGTCGCTAATCCTACTCATACTCAAGGCTATAAGGGACCGCCAGGAGTCGGGCGTTGAATCGGAAGATGCACTGG
>JAHIYG010000052.1 GCA_018815265.1 Candidatus Altarchaeota archaeon
ACGCTGAAGACATGAAAATAGGAATAAGGCAGAAACTGATAGCTAAGGTTGAAGTCTTCGGAAAACTCGAAGACGGGAGAATGCAGAAAATAAAGCGGCCCATCAAACCACATGAGGTGGCGAAGATAGCGCAAGAAAACAATCTTGAAAAAATACTCTCCGTGGATGGGGAGAAAATAAGCTTGGGTAATGTATTCGGCACAAAGGCGAGGGCGTATCTTAGGGCGTCCGAATACGACCGCCACACGGCGATATTGGCATCAACAGGTGCCGGCAAAAGCTACACCACTGCCAACCTAATAAAGGAGTATGCCCGGCTCGGCCTCCCGGTAGTCGTCGTCGACACGCACGGGGAATACCCTAAACTCTTGGAGAAACTCTCAGAAAAGAATTCATTCACACTTAAACTATACACTATCAAGCATGAGCGCAAAGGCTATGAGAAACTGCTTATACCGTTATGTGATTTGGAGGCGCAGGACTTCCACCACTTCATAGGACTCACGGAACCTCAGGAGGCGGCGGTTTCGATGCTAGTCGACGAGCTCTCAGCAACCGACTACACAGTCGACGACATGAAAAGAGAATGCGATACTTTGGACCCTGAGAAAGTCCATGAGGCGACCCAACAGGCGCTCTCGAGAAAACTCACAAAGCTAAAGTCCATGGCATCCGGTGTCTTTGACAGGTACGGAACAGACATAAACGATTTAGTCGAACCCTGGCAGGTGACTGTCATCGATGTTTCCCTGGCGTCGCAGGGTATAAGGCGGGCTGTGATATCCTATCTCTCTAAGGAACTGCTTCAGGCGAGAATAAACAAGGAAAATGAAACATCAGGGAAGAAACTCGAAAACCCCCTATTGTTCGTTGTTGAGGAATCCCACAACTTCGCAGGAGCAAACCTGACCCACAGCTGCAAGCACCAACTGCAGCGGATAGCATCTGAGGGAAGGAAATTCGGCATTGGATTGGTGGTGATATCGCAGAAACCCTCAAAGATAGACGAGGAAATACTATCCCAGTGTAATACTGGAATCTACATGCACATAACAAACCCCAAAGACAAAGACCACATCAAAAAAAGCTTCGAAGTGATATCAGATGAAATAGTCCGGGGCATGGATTCACTGGACATTGGCGAGGCCATAATCGCAGGAGCCCTCTTGGACATACCATTCATACTCTGCAAAGTCGACGAGATTAAAATAGAAAAAACCAAGAAAAACAAGTTCCAATTCAAGAAAAAAGAAAAAATAAAAACAGGAGGATTCACTTACCAATAATCTAAACCTCCTTCACCTTAGCCAACTCAGGAATATTTGCAGCATTCATGTTTAGCGCAAGATGCAGCAGGCCCTCCCTTAAGTTAGGGTCCTGCTCCATTTTTCTCACAACCCGTGCGAGATTTTCCAAAGCCATCTCCCCCTGCGCAGTACCAACTGGTTCGACCGAAAACCTCAGACCATCTTTTTCAGGGCCTTTCGGAGTCATTCCATGGGCTTCAACAACATCTAATGTCTCAGCGACCCTGCGCGGATTAGTTAGCAACTCTGAGAGGCCCTCTACTATCCTGGGGCCTACTTTTTCCGCAGTATCAACTACCAAATCTGAGTTTCCATGAACAACTGACCTGGCCAGAGGGTCGGTTAGCACCCGCCCAAGCCGGCCGGAAATCACCAAAAACTGATTGTCTATGGTCTTTAAAGGAGGTCCATCTCTTCCATCTGTATGTGTCGGTTCAACAGTTCCAATACCTCTAATACCTCGGTTTCTCTCTGCATGCATAATAATCACTTATATATAGTAAGGGAATGTTTTGCTTAAATAAGGGTTTTAATTTGTAAACAGATATTATACTGATGGAATTACACCCCCATGAAATCAAGATATTGAAGGCACTAGGGAATCAGGCGTCTCCTGAGGAAATAGCAGGAAAGATTAAGCTTCCAGTTGATGCAGTCCTGCGTGCCGCTTCATGGCTTAAGACCAAGAAGCTTGTCGAAGTCAAGGAGGAATTAAGCCAGGAAATAACACTCGACAAAGAAGGCAAAACATATGCTGGCAAGGGTCTGCCTGAGAGGCAGCTCATCGGATTAATTGGAAAAGAAGCCCCACTTGAAGAAGTCAAGAAAAAGGCAGGTGATGCAGTCTTCAGCATCGGCTTCGGGTGGCTTCGAAAGAAAGGCCAAGCATTGGTAGCAGATGGTAAAATAAAGATACTAAACAAGATAGAAACCGCAGATGAGAAGCTGCTAAAAAAAATATCCAAAAATTCAGTCAACACAAAAGACCTCTCAGATGATGAATTGCAGGGATTGAAACTCCTCAAAACCAGGAAAAATGTCATCTCCGTACGGGAGGTAAAATCCATAATGTTGGCTCCAACCAAGGAGGGCATTAAACTTGGGAAAGAAGTCGAGGAAGATGACAGAATATCGCAGCTCACACCCAAAGCCATTAGGTGCGGGGCTTGGAGAGAGAAAGGATTTAGGCCCTATGACCCCTCAATTTACGTGAAGCATGAGGCTCCAGCGAAAAAACACCCGCTAAGGCGGCAGATTGACAAGGTCAGGGAAATCTTTGTCAGCATGGGATTTTCAGAAATCAAAGGCCCTCTTGTCGAGAGTGCATTCTGGAACTTCGACGCACTCTTTCAGCCGCAAGACCACCCAGCCCGCGAAATGCACGATACATTCTACCTTAAGACGCCTGAAAAAGTAGATATGGGAGACTACAAACGGGTGAAATCCAAGGTCAAAGCAGCCCATGAAGACGGCGGAGACACAGGCTCAACAGGGTGGGGATATGTATGGGATGAGAAAACCTCAGAAAAGACCCTTCTGCGGACACACACAACCGCAGTCACAGCAAGGTACCTTTCCCAGATTAAGAAGGAGGATTTGCCTGTGAAGGTCTTTTCCATAGACAAGGTCTTTCGAAACGAGGCAGTCGACTACAAGCACCTGCCTGAATTCTACCAGGTCGAAGGGATAGTCGTCGACCCGTCAGTTAATTTCAGAAACCTCTTAGGTATTCTTAAACAGTTCTATGATGCGATGGGATTCGAGAAGGTGAGGTTTCGGCCTGGGTATTTTCCCTACACTGAAATGAGCGTCGAACCAGAAGTGTATCTCGAAGATAAAAAGTCATGGATAGAATTAGGCGGCGCAGGCATCTTCCGCCCTGAAGTCGTGAAACCCCTTCTCGGCTTCGACTGCCCAGTACTAGCATGGGGACTAGGACTCGACAGAGTCGTCACACTATCGCTCGGCCTCACAGACATAAGGCAACTATATCTTTCAGACCTAGACTGGCTCAAAGAAAACTAGAATAGATTCGGTGTTGCATACACTTCGACAAATGCTGAAGCTACCAAAAGCATCACTGATAGTGCAGTCAACACTGCAACATCAACCATTATTTTCTTGAACTTCGGGGTTTTGTAGTGGTGATTAATCACTGCCGAAGAAAGTATCCCCCCTGCGAGGGCACCGATGAAATAGGAGAGTATCTCTGGAATACCATGGATTAGGTATCTGCTGGAGTAGGAGACCACTGCAAGAAGGCCTTCGCCATACATAGTCTTCACACCTGAACCAATAGCAACACCCAATATGGACGCGTTCATTGTGAGTATGAATATTGCGCCGCAGCCGTAGAGAAACGAAAACAATATGCAGAAGCCTAAAACCACAAGGTTATTTGAGAGTATCAACCAGACAACATTTGCTTGGGAGTGGAAGGCTCCGGCAGAACCTATATCTGATATGGCCTCTATTATCTCTGTCTGATACGAGAACAGATTCTCAGACACATCTTCTGGCAAAAAAGCTGACCATACAGAATACGCCAAAACAATCCCTATGAACAGGTAGGTGAAAAAATATAAAATGTGTGCATGCTCCTTCAGCATTGAAATCTCACCACATACTCTGCAGTCTTTCCCCTCCTCATCTGTCAATGCCTTATACATTATCACAACCAAAGGCATGGTGGTGAGGAAAATGGCTGAGAGACTGGCGTAGCTTCCAAACACGAAAAAACCAAGCAACAAACCAACTGACGCATATGCGAAACCAATGTAGAGCATCCTGCCAGGATGTTTCTCCCAGCGTGATGGAACAACAATAGACTCCAAAACCATCTAATTACACTCCAAAGCATGCATTACATCAAGTACCTTCTGGTCCTCCAACGGTTTGCCGATAACATGCAGTCCAGTTGGGATGCCCTCCACATTGCCAGCCGGTGTAGAGCCAGCAGGCAAACCAGCGAGGTTAACAGGCGTTGTGAAGACGTCATATGCATACATGACCCTCGGATCAGTGATGTCTTGCCCAATTTTGTGCGGCAACTTAGGCACAACCGGGCCAACAAGCACATCTACGTCAGAAAGTGCAGCAGAAAGCTCAGACCGAATCAGGCTTCTAGCCTTCAGCGCCTTCCTGTAATACCTGCCCGAGTACTCCTTCTGGCTGATATACTGTCCGAGTATAATCCTTCTTAAAACCTCCTCGCCACATACATCCTCAATCTTGTGCCCGTACCTCCTACCGTCATATTTCCTGGTGGCTGAAAAAAACTCAACATAAACATTCAAGTAATAAGTGGGTATTGCAATATCCAAGTTTGGAAGGCTTACATCCACCACTTCAGCGCCAGCATCCACTAACCTGTCTACTGCCGTATGTATGACGCTACATATCTCCTTGTCTGCTACAAGCTCGTCAAACTCCCTGGCATAACCCAGTCTCACACCCCCAAGGTCTGGATTCAAGTCCTTTGTGAATGTCCCGACTTTGATGTTGAGGGATGAGGAATCCCTTCTGTCATAGCCTGCAATCGAGTCAAGGACCATGCAGCAGGTTTTCACATCTCTGGCAAGCGGACCAATCTGATCCAAACTCATAGCCATATCTATCAACCCGTACCTTGACACTAGGCCGTATGTCGGCTTGAACCCTACAACCCCGCAGTGCGAGGCAGGGTTTCTAATGCTTCCCCCAGTATCAGAACCCAGTCCAGCATCAACAAAACCTGCAGCAACCGCGGCAGCCACTCCGCTTGAAGACCCCCCAGGTATCCTGCCCGGCGCATTAGGATTTTGGGTTACTCCATAAAAAGATGTCTCCCCAGAACCTCCGCATGCGAATTCATCCATGTTAGCCATGCCAACAACCACAGCACCATCTGATTTTATCCTCTCTACTACATGAGCGTCATATGGGGCGACATAATCTTCCAGAGTTTTCGAAGCGCACGAAGCAAGCATTCCAGAGACACAGATGTTTGACTTCACAGCAAAACGCAGCCCAGAAAGCACACCCGCTTCCTCATCTATGCCATCTACGCCCTCATTGTATGCTATGAATGAATTGATGGATTCGTCCTTCTTTTTTATCTCTTCCAAATTCATAGTCTCCCACCTAATGTATGATTCTCATATTTCTAAGGAATGCGATTACCATCTCTGAAACTATGCCTGCGAGTATTATGATGATGCCAGTCTCTGACAATTGCTTTCCAACCATCACCACGTTTATGCTGCTTGCCTTAGGGAGAAATGTATCTGGAAGATAAGGGAAGAAATAGCCTAAAACCCATACTAAAACGCCCATTACGACGATTGTAAACCCTGTTACAGACTTCATAACCCTCATATGTTTAGTTTTATCACTTAGGGGGATAAATAATAATCGCTATGTTGAATATGTAATGTATGAAGGTGTTTTGGTGGGTTCTTTCGGTTTTGCTTCTGACAGGGAATGCATTCGCAACCAGCATACAACATCAGCCACCCCTTTGGGGCTATCAGCTAGAAGGCAGAGTCAACACTCTTGTATGCAGCAATAACTCGCTTTTTGTAGGTGACGACCGGGGAATCCACAACATCGGATACAGCAGAAACATCCTATGGGAATATACGACCTATTCGACTGTCACATCCGTTGATGAGCAAGACAATGAAGTGATTGTAGCATCCTCCGATGGAATCATTAGGTCGTTTGGTAAAAACGGCCAACTGTTATGGGAGAGGACGGTTCCCGGCTATGTCGGATTGCCCAAGGCTTTGAAGTTAGACAAAGATATGATTTTAGCTGGTTCTATGGACGGTTTTGTCTACCTATTTGACAGGAAGGGGACATACAGGTGGAAACGACAGATAGGAAGCTATGTTACAGAAATAGATTTAGTCGGTGAAACAATAGTTGCAATCTCAGACCGGCAAGTGTATTTCCTTGACTTGGAAGGCAAGGTCAAGAGAAACCTTGATATCAAGGGATACATCCGTAAGGCGTCTGTTGTACAGGATAAAGTTGCAATAGCATTGGAGGACAATAAACTGTACCTCTACGACCTTAAAGGAAACATACTATGGGACAAAGATATCGTCCATGATATAACCTCTCTTGATGGAAAAAACGATTTGATTTTGGGGACTGCAGGAGGAATAATATATAATCTGGCATTGAACGGGTCAGTGAACTGGATGGATAATACAACCTATCCAGTGCTCGCTGTCAAAGACGGTGGAGGATACGTAATTGCATCAACGCTTGAAGGTAAGACAATACTGTATAGTGGACTAGGGAAGGTGAGGTCATACTATTCGACCGAGGGGAGAGTCTTATTGTTTGACGCATGCGACAACAACATTGTCGCAGGCACCAGCAAGGGCAGGGTGTTTTTTTCCAAGATACCTAAGAAAGATCCAATGTCAACAACCCTTGCAATAGGTGGTGTTTTTATTGTGTCACTACTTGCAGTATACATGGTTTACAGAAGCTGGTGAAACAAATGGAGATCGGGTTAGTAGGCAAACCAAACGTTGGAAAATCGACCATTTTCAAGGCATTAACGCTTGGAGAGGCTGAAATAGCCGATTTCCCGTTCACGACAATCAAGGCCAACATAGGCGTTGGATATGTAAAATCCAAATGTCCATGTACTGATTATAAAATATCCTGTAATCCCAGAAACAGCGTCTGCAGGTCAGGATTCAGGTTTACTCCAGTGAAACTCATAGATGTGGCGGGATTGGTTCCGGGGGCGCATGAGGGAAAGGGTATGGGCAACCAGTTCCTAGACGACCTAAGGCAAGCCGATGTCCTGATACATGTCGTAGACATATCAGGGAAAACCAATGAGGCAGGGGAAGCAGTCGAAGGGCATGACCCTGAAAAAGACATAATGTTTCTTGTGGAGGAGGTGGATTTGTGGTTTGCATCAATTGTTCGTAAAAACTGGTCCACTGTAAAGAACAAAATAAAATACGAGAACAAGAAGATACTGTATGAACTCCTGGACATACTTGCTGGACTGGGAGTCAGGGAACACCACATCAAGTCCGCACTTGAAGCAGCAGACCTAACGGGCAAATCAGATTGGACCGATGAAGACTGCAACCGATTCGGAATCGAGCTGAGAAGGGAATCCAAGCCGATTGTGATTGCAGCAAACAAGATAGACCAGGGAGTGAAAAACTACGAAAGGCTCAAGGACAAATATGCTCTGGTGCCAGTATGCGCAGAGGCAGAACTAGCACTCAGGGAAGCAGACAAACACGGACTCATAGAATACACTCCAGGAGGGGATAAATTCAAGGTGGTCGGGGAATTGGATGAGAAAAAACGCAAGGCTCTAACATACGTGGATGAGAAAATACTCACGGCATTCGGTTCCACAGGAGTACAGGAAGTCATAAACAAGGCGGCATGCGAGGTGCTTCATCTCATAACAGTCTACCCTGTAGAGAACGAGAACAAGCTCTCAGACAGCAAAGACATGGTCCTTCCAGACTCCCATCTAATGCCATATGGTTCCACCACAATTGATTTAGCATACAAGATCCACACAGACATAGGCGATAAATTCACTGGAGCCATAGACTGCAAGACCAAAATGAAGGTCGGCAAAGAACACCTGCTTAAAGACGGAGACATAATAAAGATAATAACCCGGCATTGACTACTTTTTTTTCCTGTAGTCTACTTCATGTTTCACATGTTTTCCATGGGATACGCCTGTCACGGTCTTTTCAGTTTTTTTCACTATATCACCTGCTTCCAAGGCCTTTGCAGCCTCTAAACCCCCTGCTGACCCCGCTATGTTGGCGAGCTTGGCAGTCTCCCCAACCTTCGCAACCTTGCCTGCTTTGGTAATCTTCGATACTTTCGCAATTTCAGAAACCTTCGCAACCTTTGTCAACCTAAAAAGCCTCGCAAACCTGAAGACCCTCAGAAACCTCAAAAATGGACTTATCGCTAAGATATCCAACCAATTATGCTTCACGAACGAGACGTTATATGCGAGTGATAATTTGTCGCCTTTTGAGAACACATGCCTTCCACCGACGTCCAAGACGAAGAGGCCAAGAAGCCACATGTCTATCTCCTCAATCTCCTCCAACACAGCCTCTGACACATGTTCTCCAAATCCATATTCCACAATAAGAAATGCTATTGAAATGACTGCTGCAAAGATTATTATCAGCTCCCAAACCAACTCCGTCTTAGATACTTTCTGATGGTCTGCCTCCATCTTCTACTTTACAGTCACGCCTTCCATCTGCAAGAGCTTTTTCTTCAAAGCCTTGCCACCGATGTATCCGCCCATATCCTTGTCACCTAATACCCTGTGGCAGGGTATCACGATTGGCAGGGGATTCTTATTTAATGCGTTGCCCACAGCCTGCGCGACCTTGGCGTTACCAAGCCTTTCAGCCACCATCTTATACGTCATCGTCCTACCATATGGTATCTCCTTTACTACAAACCAAACGCTTTTCTGAAATCCACTGGAGTAGGTGAAGTCAAGGCTGTATTTGCTGAAGTCCACGAACCTCCCAAGCATATACCTTATCAAGTCAGACTCCAAAGCCATCAGAGACCTGGAGACCTCGTAATCCCCGCCCGCTATTTTCCTGACCTTCTTCTCGGTGGTATCTCTCGACTTGGTTGGCAGAACAACATGCGATACTCCCTGCCCCCTAGATATCAGCGCCATCCAACCCAATTTGGTCTCGAAAATCCTAGCCTCCATAAATAATTTATGGGTTTAAGATGCTTAAAAGCAAATCCATTGCATCCACATCCTTCTTAGGTGCCATATGGCTTCCCTTGAAGGGACATATGAAAAACCTCTCCTCTCCCTCCAAACCCATATGCCGTATTTCAATGCATTCCCAAAGAAACCACCCTCTTTTGGAAGTAGAGTTTATGCTATTCAAAGGAATCCTTCTGAATTTTTTCCCATCATTTTCTGTTCCCCCGAAATAAAGCGCATTATCTGTCAAAATAACGGTGGCAGGAATGTTGCCCACTCCATGATACAGGCTTTTCCTCACCAGCACCTGCATCACATGCATGTAGTCCGCATCAGATAATTCGTTTTTTATGAATCCAAAATCCACATGCGTCATCTCATATCATCCCCAAAAAATACTCATGCAACCTCCTGTCTTGCGTGAGCTCCGGATGAAATGCACTGGCTAAAATATTGTCTTGCCGTGCTAAGACAACGTGTCCTCCATACCTGCAGAGGCTCTTGCATCTTCCCCAGACCTTCTCTATTGCCGGAGCTCTGATAAAGACTCCAGGATACTTCTCATTCCCCAATACAGGTATGTTCAACTGAGTTTCGAAACTGTCTCGCTGCCTGCCGAATGCGTTCCTGACGACCCTAGCATCCAATAAACCAAGGGTTTTCTGGCCGTTTTTCATTTTGGCACCCTCTTTGCACAAAAATACAAGCCCAGCGCAGGTACCGAATACCGGCATGCCTTTTGCGGCATCCAAAAGAGCTGCGTCCATCCCATATCTGGCTGAAAGCATGGATATAGTGGTGCTTTCCCCGCCAGGTATCACAAGAGCTGAAACATTCCCTATCTCTTTCGGAGTCTTCACACCGCACACATCATATGGCAGTCCTAAATCTGAGACAGCACGTTTCAAAGCAACTATATGCTCTGTCACATCCCCTTGGACATCCAACACACCCACTTTCACTGCGGGAGAATATACGGTGTTACAGGTTAAATGTTTTCACAGGAAGAAGGCTGCAAAGACACAGGCCAAAGCCAGAAAAATATACGCTACCTTATTCCAAGCGAAGACTTTGGCGCCGTCGAAACCAGGTACAGGAATCATGTTAAAGACAGCAAGCCATGAGTTAATCTCATAGCCAAAGCCTGCGGCAAAGGATAAAAAACCAGAAGTAACCTGGTACATCGCATAAAAAAGAAGTGAAATAAAAAGGTTGGATGCTGGCCCAGCCACTGAAATAAGGCCCGCCCTTCTCAAATCAATAGGTTTTATCCCGTAAATCCTGACTGCCCCGGGAGAGATTAGTATAAAACCCCCAAGCGCCAAAAGTAAAGATACCAAAGGCATAGAATTGTTTGCTACATACCTTGTCTCCAACCCGAAAAACGACGCCACAACCTTGTGTGCCACCTCATGCAGTACAAAACCCATGCCTACGCATACTAGGCAAAGCAAAAAGAGAAGAATCAAATCTAACATGTCATACCCTGCGCCAACACTGTATGCTATCGTGAAAATCAACGACACAATCGTCATCGACTTGGTTAATTCCAAAATCTCATCTGCTGAAATCATAGCCGGTTAATTAATTAGATTGCTTATTGATTAATGTCTGATATGAATTCCATACTGAACTTTTTCAGAGACCTGAAAAAATACCTCCGAATAAGCAAGAGCTCGGGAATTGCAAGAAGATATTTCGTAATGAACGGATTCGACGGAGCCCTAACAATGCTCGGTATACTCCTCGGGTTCTATTTTGCAGGCTCAGAAAACACAACCTTCATCCTAAGCGCTGGAGTAGGTGCTGCAATAGCATTGGGCGTCTCAGGGGTTACCTCAGCATATATGGCAGAAGATGCCGAGCGCCAGAGAGAGCTCAGAAACCTAGAGTCTGCAATGCTCATAAAACTTGATGATACAATACATGAGCGCGCAAACCGTTTCGCAACAATATACCTCGCATTGGTTGACGGCATAAGTCCAGTGTTGACTGCATTGATAATACTGTCTCCATTCATATTCAACGGCTTCGGATTTCTGGATATTGCTGGCAGATACAACACATCATTTGCGATAACTGTATGTATGTTCTTCCTGCTTGGTTCCTACCTCGGCAGAATAAGCGGCGACTCAAGGATAAAAAAGGGAGTTCAAATGGTTTTAATCGGTATTTTGACATCCGTGCTGATTTTCTTATTCTCAATCATCTAAAATGACAGCTTGATGCCTTTTATCAAATCCATCCTGTCAATTAAGCCCTCCAGTTTTTCAGAGACTACTGGCAGACCTCCAATCTTTTTCTTTAACATGACACCTGCGGCAACGGCAGCATCATCTTTTGGCCTTGCAACTATCGGCTCCTTAGTCATCACGTCCCCTGCAGTCAACTCGCTCTTAACGCTTACCCCCTGCTTTTTAGCGCTCTCTTTGAATATAGTCAATCCCATGTCCTTTATGGTGACTATGCCCACCAGAGTGTTTCCAGACATAACAAGAACCCTCTTCTCAGACATGTTTCTCATGGCTTGTATGACCTCGGAGAGGGGGGTATAATCATCGACGGTCAGGGGATTGTAGTGCATGAGCTTGGACACCTTATACTTTCCATCCATGTTTTTCAAATAGTATTTCGTCATGTCGACAGAGGATATTAAGCCCTTGAATTTACCAGAAGACAAGACGGGAACACAGTCTATCATTGACTTCTGGCACATCAGAAGCTCGACAACCGATTCGAAACTTTCATCAGGTTTTGCTGTGCACACGTCTGCTTCCATAAAGTCCTCGACTTTCAATTCCTTGATGTTTGTGTCGGGATATTTGTGCATATATGCGACGAACGTCTCCTTGCTGACAATACCTAAGAACTCCAAGTCAGATACGACAACCGCTTTACCAACGTGGAATCTCTCCATCGATGACCCCAAGTCAAATGCGTTATCATCCGGGGAGACTGCCAATATGTCTGTTGACATAAAATCAGACGCCGTCATATTTGAAACAGCAGAAGAACCCATATTTATAAGATGGGGGCGAAACAATATAAATTCAGACGCCCCGTTCCTGCAGACGCTGCGACAGAGTTGAAATTTCCAAGCCCTTCATAGCATCTCCCAAGCCCCTACTGACTTCGGATATGACGTCTGGTTTGTCGAAATGTAATGTGGCTTCGACAATGGCTTTGGCCATAAGCTGCGGATTGCTGCTTTTGAAAATGCCTGAACCCACGAAATTCCCGTCTGCACCCAACTGCATCATAAGCGAAGCATCGGCTGGCGTCGCAA
Source organism: Candidatus Altarchaeota archaeon (assembly GCA_018815265.1). Classification (GTDB taxonomy): domain Archaea; phylum Altiarchaeota; class Altiarchaeia; order IMC4; family SCGC-AAA252-I15; genus JAHIYG01. The sequence goes on from JAHIYG010000052.1 coordinate 12,335, forward strand.
TCCCTCCCGCGCTGAAGTTCACGACAGGAAGCCTACCCTGTTTCTTCACTTCACGGACCAACTCAACAGGCGCCCTAATCTCCTTAGCCTCAACATACAGCTCATCGTCTGACATGCAAGATATCTTTCTAATCTCTCCCATTACAGCCCTCATATGCCTTACTGCCTCGACAATGTTTCCAGTGCCTGCCTCTCCTTTGGTCCGAATCATTGCAGCGCCCTCGCTCATGCGTCTGAGCGCTTCTCCAAGGTCTCGTGCACCGCATACAAAAGGTATCTGAAACTTGAGTTTGTCAACGTGATTTGATTCGTCAGCAGGCGTTAGAACCTCAGACTCATCTATCATGTCTACTCCCAACTCCTGAAGTATCTGCGCTTCTGCGAAATGTCCTATCCTGCATTTTGCCATGACAGGTATTGTGACGGCATCAAGTATCTCCTGAATCTTTATGGGGTCAGCCATCCTCGCGACGCCTCCTGCAGCCCTTATGTCTGCAGGGACTCGCTCCAAAGCCATTACTGCGCAGGCTCCAGCATCTTCGGCGATTCCTGCTTGTTCAGCGTTTGTAACATCCATTACGACGCCACGTTTCACCATCTTGGCAAAACCCTCCTTCAAGAGCTTTGTGCCGCGCTTTGACTTTGCAACCATCTAAAACACCAGAAATTAGTATGACGAAGAGGTTATTAAATGCTTGAGTATACCTCTAGGAACTGATTGGCTTGCATTTCGCATGGTCTTAATTCGCTGTATTCGGCAGGGGTATCCAATATGTTTCTGAGTTTCTTGTTTTTGCCAGAAAAAAGGAGGTTCAAAAAGGTGACATAGTCTTTTTTCGGCTTCAACTTCTGTTTCAGTGCAATTAAAGAGCTTTCCACCTTCGGCTGAGGCCTGAATGCTTTGGCAGGCACTGCAGATATGATTTCTGCATCGCAGGTTGTCTGCGTCAGAACAGAAAGCATCCTGTATTCGTCGGTGTCTGGTTTGGAAAGCAGTTTTTCAGCGAATTCCTTTTGGACGACGAGTGTCGCCTCCTCGAACCCCTCAAGTATGAACCTTACAATCAGTTTTCTGCTTATGCTGTACGGTATGTTTGAAACTATCTTATTGTATATGGGGTATTCAACCTTCAGCGCATCCCCCAATATCAAGTCCACGTTTTGGTCTGCAGAAAACTTCTTCACCAGGACATTAAATAAATCCATCTCCTTCTCTATGGCAGACACCTTGTTAGTGGCTGCAATCTTTTCCGTGAGATTCCCATACCCTGCCCCAACCTCCAACACCACGTCAGATGGTGAAAGATTAGCACGTCCGACTATGTCTGCTAACATGTCATCCTCTATCATAAAGCATCTGTCTGAAGCAGCCATATTTAATCATTTACCACAAATCCATATTAAGGCGGTTTCTGTGTACTACACCCACAAATACCTGGAGGTTGTGAGGGCGCTCGACATTGACCCCACAGGGGACAGGGATGCTACACGACACCTGTCGACACTACTCAAAGATGAAGAATATGCTCACTTGGAGAAACTCATACATAAACGTCCTGTGATGATATATGGATGTGGCCCAAGCCTTGAGATTGACCTCCAAAAAATAACAGATGCGGGGATGCAGAAAAAGTTCATAAACGTTGCAGTCGACGGAGCGGTATATATGTTACTGCGCTACCGGATACTTCCCCACCTCAATGTTACGGACTTGGATGGAGACATAGACTCCATTCTTTTGGCTAACAAACACGGAACAATGACTGTCGTCCACGCCCATGCAGGAAACCTCAAGGAGATAGTGCGCAATATACCTCGGTTTGAAGGCAGGGTATTCGGCGCAACAAGGGCTCAGGAGATGCACAACGTCAAAAACTTCGGAGGCTTCACAGACGGAGACATGTCCCTTCACATTGTGGATCACTACAAGCCTAAACTGATAGTCTTTGCAGGCATGGACTACGGGCGCGTGATAGGGGTGCACTCAGGAAAATACAATTCCATAAGAAAACCCAGGAGTATGAAGGTCAGCAAGGAAATACTTGAGGAGCACATGGGAAAGTCAAGGACCAAAGTCTACAACATAACCTCCGGCGGGGAACACATCAAGCACACGACACACGTCGACGTGCCAATGCTTGCACACATAATCGGGATTTAACCTGGTATTTTAAGCTTGTGTCAAATTAATAAACCATGGTTGGGAAGGTCAAAACCGGAATAACGGGTTTGGACGACATACTATTGGGTGGCATACCTGAGGGAAATTGCGTATTGTTGTCTGGAAGCGCCGGAACTGGAAAGACAGTCCTTAGTCACCAATTCCTTTTTACAGGTGCAAAGGAGGGTGAAAACGGCATATACCTCTCCCTTGTCGAGCCAGCAGAACAGATAATCCGCAACATGAGCGAATTCGGATTCTTCGACCAGACACTAATAGACAATGGAAAAATATCTGTCAAAGACATGACAAAAGACATTAGAATAAAAGGTGTAGACTTCAAAGACGTCCAGGGGCTTACCGACACCCTCCGCGAGATAATAGAGGATGCTGAAGCTAAACGGGTAGTCATCGACTCCATCACGGCATTTTGCCAAAACATCGGTGAAACGACTAAAATACGGGATTTCATACTGGAGATGGGATACCAGCTAAAGTATCTTGAATGCACCTCCCTCCTGATATCTGAGATTCCACCGCAGAAATTCACATACTCCATCTATGGTATAGAAGAGTTCATTGCAGACGGCGTGGTATTGCTTTCAGACTTTGAAAGAACAGGCGACCTCATACGCTCACTTCAAGTAGTTAAGATGAGGGGTGTTGGGCACTCCAGAAACAAGCATGTGATGAAGATACTGCCGGAAGGAATAAGCATCCTCCCGATGTTTAAAGCAGGAATAGAATAACAAAACGCAATGCACAGGAAAAATCTCGCTATAGTATGTGTTCTCCTCTTATTGGGATGTATGGG
>JAHIYG010000006.1 GCA_018815265.1 Candidatus Altarchaeota archaeon
CAACGGCAGTTTCTCGACTGATGCACCCTCATTTATGTATCTGCTTAATGCTTTGTTGAATATGTAGGACTGGTATGCGTGGACGAACATCTTAGCCAGGTTCTTTGGCATATGGTCAAAGCACCCCCGGTAGTCTCCGGGTTTTTCAATCAAATGGTTTAGTATAGACCTTTCATATCCGAGGCTTTTGGGCAACTCATTCAACACTTCTTTGTAGTCTCTCCCACCTAATATGTCTTTCCGTATTTTTTCAACCTCTGTAGCTTCTGACCCGAATGTCTTTGTGAGGTAACACATAATTGCGGATTCGAAGTCGCCCATTAGTATGTGTTTTCCGACTTCATGTGTGATGGGCCGTGCCTCTCCGAAGCGCTGTCTGCCGTAGAAGTTCGGGAAACCACCAGATAGTTCCTCACTTATTGTATCTATCCTCTCCGATGCCTTTTCACAGACATTGTGTATCCTTATCGTGAATTTGTTCCCCCAAAGCGAGCCCAAACCCAGGTTTTCGTCTGCGTAGCCGACATCCTTTATTGTGATGTCTTTTATGTTTACTGCTTTGAGTTTCTCCACCGGAACCCTGTATGCGGATATCCTCTGTGCTGTGAGGGCGTGTTTGTCTTTTGTGCCTGCAAATGCAAATCTGTTCCTGCTAACACCTACTCTTTTCGCTATTTCAGACACCGCCCTCATGGTGTCCCATTCCCTTTTTACCAGGGTGGCGTGTGTGTAGTCTCCAGGCAGCATGTCTCCTGGGGTGTCTTTTTCAAATTCTAATACCTTTTTTTCCTCTGTGATTTCTTGGACTATGAAGTCTTCAGGCGTTTGCTTCAACATCCCACCTATGCAGTATTCCGTGCTTTTGTAGCATTCTAATCCGACGTATACGTCGTGGGATGGTGGTTTTATCCTATGAAGCACGGAAGGTCCAGACCTAGATTTTAGGGATGAATGTGATTTTTTCCGTGTTTCATGGATAACTGCTTCAGGTTTTTGCCTAGAGCTATTTATTTCACGCATACGATAATTATTTGTTTTATGGCATTTAACGAGTTGCAAGGTCTGGTCAGGGATTTAGATCTTAGGTTTGGGTGGGTTTCAGACAGTCCAGATCAGACTGTCTTGCATATGCAGGAGGAATTGGGCGAAATATCAAGGGAGATGCTTAAGCGTTCAAAATACAAGAAGGAAGTATTTGAACCCTCTAAACTAAACGATGAAATCGCAGACCTCATATATTTGACGTTGAAGCTTGCTAACCTCTTGGATTTGGATGTTGACGATGCATGGGAGAGGATTACAAAGAGGTATTGTGTAAAATGAACAAAGTAGATCCCTGGAGTGTCTCTGAAGTTAAGGACTACGGGAAGCTGTTGGAAGAATTTGGCATGTCTTCCATTGAAGAATACAAAAAGCGTTTTGATAGTTTCCACTACATACGGCGTGGCATAATATTCGGCCACAGAGACCTTGGAAAAATTGTCAAGGCTTTGGATGGGAAAAAGCCGTTTGCTATGATGACTGGTCTCATGCCTTCTGGGCGCTTTCATTTGGGGCATAAGATGGTTGCTGACGAGATAATATGGTTCCAAAGCCTTGGTGCAGAAACATTCATCTGCGCAGCAGATGTTGAAAGCTATCTTATGCGGGATATTTCATTTGAAAATGCTAGGGAGACTGCGTTGGAGGAATATCTTGCAAACTACATAGCCCTTGGGCTTTCCGAGAAAAAACTGCATTTTTGGTTTCAGTCAGACTACATAAACCCATATTACCGCCTGCGTGACATGTGCAGCAAACGCGTCACATTCAACGAGCTTAAGGCGATATATGGGGAGCTTACTCCTGGGAAGATAACTTCTGCGTTGACTCAGGCAGCAGACATACTTCATCCCCAGCTTGACGTCTTTGGAGGTCCTAAACCCACTGTTGTGCCTGTTGGTGCAGACCAGGACCCCCACATAAGATTGACTAGGGATATTGCCTCAAGGCTTTCCGCAGACAGAGCGGGGTGTAGGGACTTTGACTGCATACCTCCTTCTGCCACATATCATAAGTTCATGTCTGGTTTGACTGGGGGGAAGATGAGTTCATCTGATCCCAAAAGCTATATTGCATTGCGGGAGGACCCGGCATCAGCGTCTAAGAAGGTGTTGAGTGCCAAAACAGGAGGTCGTGAAACTTTTGAGGAGCAAAAGAAAAAGGGCGGGCAACCAGAGTCATGTTCTGTATATGAACTTTATCTCTACCACCTTGTAAAGGATGACTTGGAGCTTTCCAAAATATATCATGAATGCGGGGGCGGGGAAATAATGTGTGGGGAATGCAAGAAACGCTGCGCCAAGATGATGTCTGACCTGCTTTCTGAACACCAGAGGAAGATACCCTCTGCATTGAAGAGGGCTCAAAAATTAATCGGGAAGACATGAAACACATTAACTCACTGGTTCTCCTATGCAGCATATATCTTCTGACGATAGTGATGGGTTTGCACACTGCAGCATTCATCCAGCCTCTTATGTATCCTCCGAAGGGTGGAGAACCGGTTATTCAACCTGCTGTTGATGACCCTGAGAGTGTCTCATCGGCTGGCTATTTCTTCGTGTCAATCCTTGCAATAACCTTTGTTATGCTGGTTTTTATGAAATATCGACTTGGTTTTTTTATAAAGGCTGCGATGCTTGTGTCTTTTTTCACAGGTACTTTATTCACTTCAACGGCGTTGTTCGGGGATGCTGGTGTTATAATCCCAATTGTGTTTTCTGCATTAATTCTTTTGCGTTTTAAATCAGAACTATTCTATGATGTTGTATTGGTTTTCACAATATCGGGGGTTGGCGCATTGTTGGGTTCATCCCTTGGTTTGGTGCCTGCGTTGGTTTTGGTTGTTATCATGTCAGTTTATGATTTTGTAGCTGTCTTTTTCACTAAACATATGGTGTCTTTGGCCAAGGGTGCGGTTGAGGGCGGGGTTCCGATGATGTTTGCGGTTCCAGTAGGTGACAGATTTATGCATTTGGGGGCAGGCGATGTTGCATTGCCGCTGACTCTTTCGGTTTCTGTCATGGCCTCCCAAGGCATCATTTATGCGATTCCGACTGCATTAGGGGGCGTAATAGGCATAATCACTCTTTTCAGCTATATCCAAAACAAGAAAGGCGCAACCCTTCCAGCACTGCCTCCCATAGTCGGTGGACAATTGATAGGATACGGACTAGCAATACTCGTCCAAGCAATGCTCTAGGCTATTTTTCTGCGATAGCTTCTATATCCTGCAGAACATTTCATCTAAGGTATTTGTTTAGTATTTTTTTTAATTCTCCGTCATATTTCAGATTTTTTACTAAGAGGTGGCTTCCGGAGTACCTGTGTAGGTGCATCTTCGG
>JAHIYG010000053.1 GCA_018815265.1 Candidatus Altarchaeota archaeon
ACTTTTGGTTGTTTTCTTAGTTGGGGACATACAGTCACTTATGAGATACGGCTTCACATATGATGTTGCCAGGTACATCTGGTGGTCATCAATTTTTCCGATATTCTTTTTCATTGGAGCCAACATAGTAGATGATGAAAAAACAAATAAACTCTTATTTTGGATTTTGTTCATTGGAGTCGTCGCTGCTTCCACCCAACACCTATATAATGTGTTATTCATCCGCGCAGTCGATCCCGCATATCCTTTATTTCAAACTCTGCGCACAATAGCCTATAATAACTCTGCAGGTTTGATTTTGTTGATGTCTTGTCTACTATCTGGGCATGACAAAGGGTATGGGCTATACAAAAAACTCATATACTACATCAGTCTTTCACTTATCATAATCAGTTTTTTGATGAGTTTGACTAGGACAGCATATATCGGTATTTTTTTAACAATGTCACTCATGTTTTTATGCCGGGGGAGATTCAGGTGGCCGTCGTCTAAGACTGTCCTAACTACCTTTTTGGTTGTTGGGCTTCTTTTTGTCATATCCTACAAAATCAACATACTGGGTTTAGCCGTGCAAAGATTGTCTTTGTTAAATCCATTCGATGATTCAGTAGATTTTTCTTCAGGTCGCCTAGATGGTTTTAAGACAGAAATTAATCTTTGGTGGGACGAGGGCATGCTGATTTGGGGCATTGGCGCTACTTCACCGCCTGAAATACTGGCTATGTATGGCTCAGAAGAGGTTGGTGCATTAAACCATGTCTCACTCAGCGGATACCTCCTCCACTATGGAATCATAGGATTTTTACTTTTTGGATTCGTACTTCCATTCTACACCTTCCAAACTGCAAAAAAACAGTATTTTGAAAACACAAAAATCTATTCTGCAGTACTGGCTTTAATGGTAATGGCTGTGGCAGTTTATACCCTAGTCACCTTCTTCTCCTCGTCACTTATTATAGGTGCAAGAGCGCATATAATTGGACTAATCTATGGGATGGCATGGGGTCTAAATTATGCGGAAAAGTCCAGAAAAAAATAGCATACAATTAAACCCTACTGCCTTTTTGGTCGTAATTTTTTGTGTAAAATCTTATTTTCGTCAGCATGCGAGACGGGATATACTTCAACCTATAGTAGACCCGATATAGATTGAAAAGTCTCCTGTCAACGCCAGAATTTGAATTCTGCGCTATCCTATTTAATTCATCTTTCAAAAGTCTCCTGTTGTTTGAGCAGGTCTTTGAGCCCTTATGCAGTCTAAAAGCCGCGGATATACGGTTTATGTGCATGAAACTAAATCCTTTTTCAGCTGCTTTAATGTAGAATTCATGGTCCATGCAGATGTGGTTTTTTGTGTTGAAACCACCCACTGCATCATAAACCTCATTTCTCCAGAAAGATGCCTGCTGTGGTATTGGAAATCCAAAGAAGAGATAGTCTTTAAATCTGAATTTCGGGGGAAAACACAGGTCTACTACCTTGCCTCTGTCATCTATCAAGTGAATGTTGGAGTATACGACGTCAACGTCCGGGTTATCCTGCAATGCTTTAACTGCATCGTTGACAGCTGTTGCATACAATAAGTCGTCTGAGTTAAGGTATGTCTGGATTAATCCCTTGGAGATACTGAATCCCTTATTCAGGGCGTCTGACTGGCCAGCGTCTTTCTCGCTTACCCAATAGTTTATTCTGTCAGAGTATCTCTTTAGTATGTCGACAGTCTCATCTGTTGAGCCCCCATCAACTACTATGAACTCTATGTTTTTGTAATCTTGGTTCAAGACACTCAGGATTGACTGTTCAATGTATTTCCCCTGATTGTACGAAGGCATAATAACACTAACCAATGGATTATCCGAAGAATCCATTTCTGTCGCCACTTTTTATCACTTACGCCTTTAACTGATATGTCATAAGGTATTATTAGCTAGGTTAAGGATGGAATCCGAAACAGACTACTCACTATATCTTGACATGGCGGTGTCTAATCAAAATAAAATCTCTCACCTGTCAAAGCGGATTTTCACCAAATTTCTCACGGTAACATATCCTGTTTCAAGGTTTGGCTACATGGCAAAGGCTAAGACATTCTGGGGTGATGAGATGAGTGTTTTGCTGCCAGAGAAAGTATCCACCCATCTATTTAGGCACTCTTACTTTGAGGAAGATTTGACGAGGATGCTCCTCAACTTTCTGACCCAAGACATGACCTTTTTTGATGTTGGAGCCCACATCGGCTACTACTCCCTGCTGGCATCAAGGCTGGTCGGCGTAAAAGGTCATGTCCACTCGTTTGAGCCCACACCCACCACATATAGAATACTTAAACTAAACACCGCAAAACTGGCTAATGTCTCATTAAACAACAAAGCAGTCCATAGTAAACCCGGCAAAATATCCTTAAATGATTTTGGACTGGAGCACTCCGCATTTAACTCACTGTATACGCCCAGGATTAAAGCCGATGAAAGGGACAGGATTCACAAAACAGTATATTCTGTTGATGCAGTAACAATAGACGACTATGTGAGAGATACTGGGGCGAAACCAGACTTCATTAAAATTGACGTTGAAAGCTCGGAAATGAATGTCTTAGCTGGTATGGACGACACAATTGAATCGCATCATCCAATCATCACCTTGGAGGTTGGTGATGTGGGCGTTTCCGAAGCAAAAAACAGCAGGGAATTGATTGAATATCTAATTGATAGAGGTTATGAGCCTTATGAATGTAGTCAAGGAAAAACAATAAAGCATAGACTGAAGAGCAAATACGAATATGCAAACATACTCCTGCTGCCAAAATAGGCAATCTCTCAAATTATTTTTACTAGTGGATAACCTGCTATATCATCTGTCAAATCAGAATATGTGTCTTTGAGCAGTTTCAGTGTGTCTTCATCTATTGAATAATCTTTTGACACTCTATCTTGCTTTTCTGGAAATGAATCGATTTTGTCTTTGTTTAAACCGACGAAGTCGAAAACGTCTCCTAAGCTCTCCCATAAGCCATCATATCTCAGCAGCATTATTGGATAGCTTCTCTCGTCTTGGTTGCATTTTGCCCAGCTGTCAAAATGCGCCTTTAAACCTAAAATATCCTCTCCCTTTAATGCATACTCGTCCAATCTCATATTGTCAGGGCATCTGCATGAGTCCACATCTAACTGCGTGCATATGGACTTGAAACTAAACCTTCTGAATAGCGAGATTACACTCGTGACTGGGTCGCCAAACAGATATATTGCCTTGTAGTCTGGGGAAAGTATGTATCTTTGTTTCCCGTCGGTGTTTGGAGGATGTCGCATATGTTTTACGCCGCATAAATCCGGGAATTTAGGCACAGACAAACTATGTGCTCTGAAAAAATCATAAAGTAAAGTAGTCCCAACGCCACCGTATGAAGTGACTTGTATACTGTGCTTAAACCTTATTTTTTGCGAAACTTTAGCTCTTAAATGTTCGACATAAAATTTATATGCCCGTCTCTCTACTCGGTTATTCAATGACTTATCAAAACTAGATTCGCTTGTCTGCATCTTTACCTACACACTGAAGAACATAGTGTGTCTAATAAAATATAAAGGGTTTTTAGATTAACCAAGTCATATAATACTTCAATGAGGGTTCTTATTGTAGCCCCGTCTCTTGAAAGAGAATATGGTGGGCCAAGCAAGGCTGTATTAGACAATAAAAAATGGCTTGGCAAATATGGTGTAAAAGTCGATATAGCAACGACATATCGCGAGAAGACCAAAGAATATTGTGGGGACGGAATATTTGCGTTCCCCTCGTCCTTAGGCAATTTCAGGTATTCTCCAAAGCTAAGTCGGTGGTTGGACAAAAACATCACTAACTACGACCTCGTACAAATTGACACAATATTCCATTACTCGACCTATATCTCCTCTAAAAAAGCAAGGATGTATGGAATCCCATATGTAATACAACCCCATGGAATGCTTGAGGATAAGCTATTAACCAGTAAAAGCCGCTGGAAAAAAAAGGTTTTCCTACAGCTGGTCAAGGATTCACTAGATAATGCAGACGCCATTATCCTAACCTCAAAGTACGAGGAAAAAACTTGCGGCGTCAAATTACCTAAGGACAAGTTTTTCATACAACCCCTCGGGATTGAAGTGTTAGATGAAAAAGGAAAAACTAAAATCAAAGATTTTTTCCCAGAGCTAGAGAATAAAAGAATAATCCTTTTTCTCTCGAGAATACATCCCAAGAAGGGGTTGGAAATTCTGCTACATTCAATTGGGATAATCCTGAGAGAAGATAAGAATTTGGCGTTGGTGGTTGCAGGCTCAGGAGATAAGGCATACGAGGACAAACTCAAGTCGTTAGTTGAGGAGGAAGGCTTGGGCGATAGTGTCGTTTTCACGGGATTTGTTGGGGGCAATGTAAAAAAGACACTTTTCCAGAATTCTGTTTTTTTCATCTTGTCTTCGCATTCTGAAAACTTCGGAGTTGCAGTTGTTGAGGCGATGTCATATGGTTTGCCTGTTCTAGTATCAGACACGGTGGGAGTAGCAGACGACATACTTGAATACAATGCGGGACTGGTGTTTAAACTAGATAAAAAATCCATTGAGGATTCAGTCAGAAAAGCATTATCTAACCGTAAACTCCTAAAAAGACTTGGCGTAAACGGAAAAAGACTAGTGGGTGACCGCTTCCACTGGAAAAAAACAACACCCCAACAAATAGACATATACAAGAAAATAATATCCCAATGAATGTATTCTATAATGCCAGAAGTAACGTTTTTATCCTAATTGTTCCAGTTGTTAACTGTGCAAAAACAAGCAGGTAAAGGTCTCGTATACCCCGTGTGGGCCAGTAAGATAGATAGTCCTTGGGCAGAAATAGATCAAAAAACCGTTCAGGGATTTCTGCAACAAGTAAATGCTGACTTGGGAAATAGGGACGAATTATTATCCATGGACGTGGAGAGGCTTGTAAAAGCCAAAATATTAACTCCTCAGCAGGCTGACAGATTCTGCGGAGACTTTCTCAGAGGATTCCTACTTGAAAAAGGCGAACGCATGCTCAAACACGGAGAACTAGGTTGGGCGACAAGGGTGTTAGGTGTTTACGCATCCATGAAAAGCGCAGACATACCTGTTGGCGGAGATGTTGTTGCATTGATGGAAGAAGGCAAGTTACCTCTAGAGATTGGCAAAGGAGTTGAGGGAGGTCTGAAAAAGGTAATAGTTCAACAGATTAGGGACACATTCGACCAGCCGTCATGGTCGATAAACGCTAACCTCCCCGGATATGTGGAAGCCCTTGCAACTGCAGGATGGCTTGATGCAGATTTCAGGAAATTCATACAGGACCGTTACCATGGTGAATATGACCGACAAGTAAGCGGTAAACGGGATACTAAACCATTAGATGAGATACCAGGCCCGATGGGTGCGTTTCTGCGCGACTTGAGAATGCAGACTATCGGCATAGTGGAGCAAACTGAGGACTTACTGCAACAAAAGGATTTGGACCGCCAAAGAAGGTTAATGGAGGATCCATTCATGACAGTAGATGACTACATGGAAGGGGAAAAACAAGATAGAGAGACACAGAGGCATTTGAAGATGATCAGAAGAGGAGACCACACTCCGGTTCCTTTCACAATCACTGGCTTAAGATTATCTGATTTTTCATCCCTCATGGCAGCAGGGATAGATTTGGACAAATTCACGCAAGGGAGAAAAGACAGTATATTAGAAGAGGCACGGCAAAGCGCTGCTGAAGATGACTGGAAGCACGTCGGCCAAGTACTTTACAACGCTCAAAGAGCGAAAATGAGTGGTTTAGTCAAATTCTGCATTGGAGAACAAGCAGGCGAAGAAACGTGGAAAGACAAAATAGTTAAGGCACACCAGGGTGGGAACATATTCGACGCCCATCTACTGCACACACTCGGACTACTAACGCCCAAAACAACTTCCCGACCAAACACAACAGAATGAAAGAATCAGGTATTTTAACATGAAATAAGTAGAATTAAACCCAACAATTTTCATATGCACAACCAGTTGGTTGGAAGAATGTAAAAAGAAGCCACATAGCAGCTAAGCGAATGAAGGAAGCGCCCGCTGCTCAAAGCGTAAACCGACGCGAACGAGCAAAGCTTGTTGCGTTCCACAAGACAGTCTTGTTAGGTTTTGCGGTTTGCCGCTGTAGCTCAGCCTGGGAGAGCACTCGGCTGAAGAGCAAATTTTGTTCAGCAACCGAGGTGTCGCGTGTTCAAACCACGCCGGCGGCAAATTATATCTTCTTTTCCATTTTGATATAGGTTATTTTGCTGTTGAGCCATTTCCGGGTGTGTTTGCGGATTCTTTTGAATCCGTGTTTTTTGTAGAAGCCGTCCGCCAGTATGCTGGAGTGGGTTGTTACTTTTTTCAGTTTATGTTTTTTCGCTGTTGTTATTGTCTTTTGAAGTAGTGCAGAACCTATGCCTTTCCCGTGGTATCTTGGGTCGACAAACAGGTGGTGGATGATTCCTACATCGTCTATTCCGATGATGCCGACTACTTTGTTTTTGTCTTCTGCAACGTAGATTTTCTCCATACTGTTTTTTTCTAGGAGTCTTTTTGGGGTGTTGTTTTTTGCGAGGTTCTTCCGCGTTGCCAAGCTGTCCTCTTTTTTGTTCACTGTGAACAAGCATTTCTTTATTATGTAATGGCATCTTCTCCCATCAGAGGGTCTAAAAAACCTAACCTTCATCTGTTAGAATTGTTTTTAGAAATAGAAAAAGCCTTAGAGTATTTTTGTTTTTGTGCCGATTGCCTGTCCTGGGAGGCCTGGTTCGAAGCGGGCTATTATTGCGCCTTTTGCTCCGTGGGCGCG
>JAHIYG010000054.1 GCA_018815265.1 Candidatus Altarchaeota archaeon
GTCTAGAGTATTTCGAGGATAGTTTTAAGCAAGTATATGTTGGCGACAGTGGTTATCCCATTATTTATGACACGAGCTATATTAATTCCACCAGCGACTATCGTTTGATTTATGATTTGCCGAGGTTTATTGATTCATAATGAAAAAAGATGACGGGTGGACGATTCTGCGTGAGATAGAGCTACACGAATGGATTGTTATAGCCTATATATTATGCATCCTGCTTCTGAGGTTTTTTTTGGGTTTTTGGGAGATTCCAGTCCTTAAGCTGACTTTTGGCACAATAGAGTACCTACTCAGTAATCTGCTGTTTTTGCCAGGAGTCATACTAAAATACATGAGTTACATACCACAACACGAATTAATCCTCGTCATTACAACATCAGCAGCAGTAATCTACATGGTCGAGAAAAAGAAGAAAATAGCGGTTCCAAGAAACACTTGGCTGTTTCTAAGGGCAATACTATCGATGTTCGCCTTAGTCATGGTATATGACACCTTATCCAACTACCAGGAACAAAACAACCTAGTATACATCCTGAACCAACACGACTACACTCAAATCTTCATGCGATGTGACCAGGAAATGTTCGGGATACAACCGACCATATACCTCCAACAATATGCAAACCCACTACTGACTGAAATCATGTACCTAACATACGGCCTACATTTCGTATTCCCAATAATGATAGCTTATGTCCTAGCGCAGAAAAAAGAAAAAGACCAGTTGAATGAATACATCCTAGCAGTAGTCATCCTGATAGTCTGCGGAACAACAATGTATTTCATATTCCCCGGAAAATCCCCAATATACACCCTAGACTACACAAACGAACTCAAAGGGTATTTTCTTTCAGACATAATAAAATTCAAGGTAGATGAGACAAGAAACTACCACCTCGACTGCTGCGTCTTCCCCAGCATCCACGTCGCACTCGCAGCACTGAACCTGCTCTACGCATTCAAGTACACCAAAAAAACAGGGAAAATGCTGGCCATCCCAATAATACTGTCATGGATTGCAACAGTATATCTGAGAAGACACTGGGCAATAGACGGCATCGCAGGAATAATACTAGCATCCACAGTATACAAAATAACACCCAGCATATACCACTGGTGGAATAAAAAAAAAATAAAATAAGTATTCAGAAACACACTGGACAAAAACCCGCCAAAAAAAGGTAGTGATTAAGGTCTACACTGTCTCGTCTCCTGGAGTTATGAACTTCCGGTTGACATCCATTATCAGGCTGTCACAGTCCTGCTTAATCTTCTCCAGCGTCGCAACAATCCTCTGTCGCTCCTGTTCGACAGCATCAATCATCTCATAGGGTTCAATTGCAGTCTTGAAGTCGTCAATTTCGACCATGGTATAGTCGCTTTGATTCATTTTTTTCGCGACCTTCCGGCACAAACTCTCCAACCAAGTGTTCATGCCCTCCTTGACTCTGCGTCTAATCATCTTGTCTTGATCCATCTCAGACTTAATCAAACGCACAATCGGCGCCATAGGAAAAGCAAACTTAGCCTCGTCTTCAGGGCTAAAATCCTCATCAACCTCACCTGCAACCTCAATAGCAGGCTTCACCTCAACAACATCCTCTTCATCCTCTGAAACAACCTTCTTATCCTTGACCATTTTCCAAATACCTAAAACATAAAAAAAACGCGAAATAAACGCATATTACGCCAAAATAACTGGCTTAAATATTATATGAATAAGGCAATAAAAATAAGAGAAAAACACCCTATTTTAAGGGAAAACACCTCATAATAAAAACCCACAAAAAACACGAAAAACACACACGCGGAGGTCGCCAAGCCCGGTTAGGCAATCGGCTGCAGACCGATTAACGGGAGTTCAAATCTCTCCCTCCGCTAACTTTTTACACATGTTAATCAAACAATAGAGAGCTTTGATTAACCCCTATATGACTTCAGTAAAACCAGATTTTAGGCGGAATCAAAGCTTACTTGAGTGTTTTGATTAGGGATAATCAAAACCCTCAATACATTAATCAAAGTTTAGTGCATTAGCAGCGCATCTAAAGATGCCATAACGGTTATTGTTTAGTTTCTGATTCGTTCTAGGTTGTCTCTTGCGACTTTGCTGTCTGGTTTGATTACGAGGGCTAGTTCATATGCTTTTTTTGCAGTTGTTTCATCGCCCATGTGGTAGTTGCAAAGGCCTATTGTGACAAGAGCCCTTGATGCTCTCTCCGCATTTTCACCGGTTAAAGTTGGGTTTATCCCAAGTCGCTGTGAAACCTTGTCCAGTTTACGTGGTAGACCAACTACAGAAAGGGTCGTTTCAGAGTGTTGTATGCTGTCTTTGAAAGTCTGTCTTGCAGAAGCATCATTACCCAACCTGTGCATCTTGTCCCTGGCCCTGCGATAAAGAAGGCTTGCCTGATTGTTCAACGCCCAGCAGATGTTAACCCCCATCTCCCCCTCAGTTTGTTCGGTCGCCAACCCATGTCTTCCTTCAATATGACCTTTCGAGATTCCAAGAAGCCGCAGAAGCTTCTGGGTTGTTGCTATGCCCAAATCAACCTCCCTGCTGATTTCCTCCCCAACCTTCTCCACACCCTCAAGGTCACGTGGTTTAACCAAAACACACAAGTCAGAAAGATTGCGTAAAGCAAATGTGTTTTTTGGATCCAGATAAATCGACCTCTCCAAAAATGAAACAGCGTCAAAATGGCGCTGACGGTTTCTGTAAGACGTTCCTATAAGCGCTAATGCGCCGCCGACATACTCCCTGCAGTCTGGCCTGACGGCCTGAGCCAGCTCTGAAGGACTATGCGCGAGAATATCCTCTTTCCGCCCCATGTTAACAAGCCTCAGTATAGACCACGCCTGGTCATCAGCGTCTTTGAAACGGCCCTGACCCAAAAACTCCCTAGCATGACCTAAAGAATCCCTCACCTTATCAGCAACATCATCGCCCTGGACAGGAAGGGGTTTTAGATGGTCTTGCTCCAACGAGGCAAGAGGCTTCTGAAGTTGGGTTTGAAAGTATGTTGCAAGCTCCTGAAAGCTTGTGAACTGCCTATCCCTGCCATCAGACTGCATGCTAGACATATATAGATACGGGAAAAATACGCTATTAAATCCCATCGTTTTATTTCCCATTAGGTTAATAGATTCTGAAATATGGGCTGGCATACCAAGGCGGCAATGGCATTGATTGCGGCATCAGTCATACTCTACACAATGCATTACCTCATATTCCAAGATTTGCACCACATAGCGATTTATACCCTTGGAGATATTGCGTTCATGCCTGTTGAGGTTTTGGTTGTCTCATTGATAATACACCGCCTCCTCAGTGAACGCGAAAAAAGACAGCGACTAGAAAAACTGAACATGGTGATAGGAACATTCTACAGTGAAGTAGGAACACACACCCTCAAAAAACTAGCAGACGCAGACCCGGAAAACAAGGAAAAAACAAATCATTTGAAGCTCACAAACGAATGGAAAGACCAAGACTTCAAAAAAGTCGCAGATACCATCAAAAAAATGCAATACGACATAGACATACGGAAAATAGACCTGCCGGAGTTTTCAGCATACCTTCTTGAAAAAAGAGATTTCATGCTGAGGCTCCTGGAAAACCCCACAATATTAGAACACGAGACATTCACTGATTTACTGCGAGCAGTATTCCATCTTATAGAGGAGCTGCAAAACAGGAAAGACCTACGAAAACTTCCTGAAACAGATTTGAAGCACCTGGAGGGGGATGTGAAAAGAGTCTACGGACTCATGGTCATGGAGTGGATAGCCTATATGCACCACCTAAAAGACAACTACCCCTACCTATTCTCACTAGCTATCAGAACAAACCCCTTCGACAAAGACGCCACCCCAACAGTCAAATAAGCTCCAGCCTAAGTTTGGCATAAGCCTTAATTTGACGCCATAAAACCGATGGAATTTTTTTTAGAGTAAACTGCCTTTCTTCCGTGTTTCTGTGACTGAAGGAAACCGGGGCATCAGCTATTTTATAGCCTTTCGCATATGCACGAATAAGAAATTCAGTAGAAAATGTCACGGGGAGGGTACTGCATTCAGGCAAAACATCATCCAACACCTTCTTACGAATAAGTTTAAAGCCAGAGTTATAGTCGTGCAAAGGCATCATAAAAAGAATGGAGACGAAAAACCTGTGAAAAAAAGAAAGCAGACGACGATAAAATATATCCGTTCTGCCGATTCTCAAGCCGTTCACAACATCAAAGTCGTCAATTAATTCGGCAAGAACCCAAAAGTCTTGAGGATTATGTTTGCCTGAACTATCTGAAAAAAAGACGATCTCGTTTCTAGCATTTGACAACGCAGTTTTTGCAGCAATAAAATACCCTTTGTTGACTTTGCAGTCTATGACAGTCAAATTAAACTCTTTTTTAAGGCCCGCTACAACTTCGGCTGTCCCATCATTTGAACCGTCAAGATAAACTATGAACTCAGACCCCCTTGGGGCCCGCATGAAAATCTCATCGTGATAATGCCTCAAAACCTTTTCAATAATGTCAACCTCAGTGTAGGCGACCATAACCAAAGAAAGTTTATGATTGAATCTATTCACTTTAACTCCTCAGCCAAATCCAACGCAGACGCACATGCAGTATCCATGTCAATATACCTGTGCAAACCCAGCCGCCCGATAAAGCGCATGTTAGCTGGGACAATATCCAGATACTTTGACACCGCCTCACCCACCCCAAAAGCAGGAACAGGATAGGTGGGAACACCCACTGAGCCAGTGTACTCCCTACAGACAACAGAGCCCGGAATGTCTTGGAAATACAGCTTCTTGAACTCAGTAGACCGGATAAAGTCAGGTTCAGGTTCAGTGTAGTTCACAACAGAATTAGGTTGAAAACCATCGCATTCCAACTCTTCAAACTCGAACCTGCTGAAACGGTAGGGAAGGGCACCGAATTCAAAGTTGAAAAACTCGTCAATCCTCATGGAGTTAACAACCAACACATCAGATGAGACATCATCTTTAACAGCGAGAAAGTCAACACCTAAAAAAACAGAGATGTTTGATAAATCAACCATCCGCTCAAACAATCTCGTGAAACCATCAGAGGGTATCCCCTGATAATTTGCGTCATAGTAGAAGTCATTGCCGCCATAGCGTATCGGAAGCCGCTCAAGGACAGACCGGGGAAGCTCTTCAGGGTACAAACCCCATTGCTTTTTTGTGTAGTGCCTAATAAATGCGTTGTATAAATCCTCCCCAAACCTGGACACCACAACATCGCGGGAGTTCCTAGCCTTACCCACATCAACCTTTACAGTATCCAAAAAATCCCTGACTTCCTCTTCACTCCCAAGATTCACGCCATAAAATTTGTTTATTGTATTCCTGTTTATTGGAACAGGATAATAATCCCCACCATATTGTGCAATCACCTTGTGTTTATACGGCAGCCAGTCAGTGAACTCTGATAAAAAATTCCACACCACATCATTGTTGGTGTGGAAAACATGTGGTCCGTATTTTTGAACAAAAAAGCCGCGACCATCGACAAAGTCGAAACAGTTCCCACCTATATGGTCTCTCTTTTCTATTATGCAAACCCTCTTGCCAGGATGCTGCTCCGCATATCTCCTAGCAAAAGACAAACCTGAAAAGCCAGCCCCAACAACCAAAACATCCGCGTCATAATAGTCCATAAACACCCTATTTCACATAATATATCCTCAATGGTTCAAACCGGTGACTGTCCAATTCTTGGTCATACCCCCATATAAGAGTCCAGTTTCCAGGTAGTACTGAGTGGCCTTGGTTTAGTATCCAGTTACTGCCGTAGTCCACGCCCCTTGAACCCCCCAATACCACATATGAATCATTTAAACCATACAAAAGCCATATCCTGTTCCCGCTGACAACGTCATATTGCATCCTCAAACCATTGTATTCAAAAGGCACCTGCCACATACGCTCATATGAAGTGTAAAAGTTGTATTTATCTGCCACGTTGTTGTCGCTGTAGATTCTCTTAGGCTCCAAAGACATGAGATACCCAGACGCAAAACGGACATCGTCATAGTGTGATTTGTATGTTTCAGAAATCTCCAGACCATTAGAGGCAGAGACAAGACAATATAGCAGAAGAGATAATGCAAACACAGTCTCCAAATATCGTCTATATGAAGATTTTGATAACTTAGCCCATATGCTGGAGAGGAAAAATCCCGCAAGCAAAGACGCAGGTGGCACGAACTGGTGAGTGTATCTGAAAAAACGGGGAGAGACCATATAGGGGAGGCTCCAGTGGAGAGGATAAAACTCCAGAAAAATTAAGGATACAGAAAACCACAGAAAAACAGGCCAAACCCTACCGCGCAAATCCCGAGAC
>JAHIYG010000055.1 GCA_018815265.1 Candidatus Altarchaeota archaeon
GAGGCAGGAAACCTCGGCGGAAAAGGCTCAGCAGCACACAAGGCAGCAGTAGTCGGCGACACAGTCGGTGACCCTTTCAAGGACACTGCAGGACCCAGCCTAAACATCCTGATTAAACTGGTGTCCATAATAGCTCTGGTGTTTGCACCACTATTTGGCGCAGGACTATTCTAGAAACTGTGCGGGGGGGGGGGGGTTAAAACCCCCACCTTATTATTTCCAGTCTGGCTTTATCTCAGATATTACTTCCTCATTGGTTTTTTCAATGAGTTTTTTGATTATCTCCCGATATGCTAGGACGAAGTCTGTCGTGGTTACTATTCCAGAGATTTTACCGTCCATTGTGACAACTAGCTTTTTTATCTTTTCCTTGGACATCTTGTATGCTGCGTTGTCCAAAAGCTCGCTGTATTCGATTGTTTGGATTGGAGAGCTCATGTAATAATCAACTCTTGCGACGTTGAGTTTCTTCTTTGGTCCAACAACCTTTTGGACTATGTCCCGTTCAGTGATTATCCCAACAGGTTTGCCCAGGTCAACCACAATCAGTGAGCTTATCTGGTGTTCTGACATAATTCTTGCAGCATTTTCTATTGTGTCATTTTTCCAGATGGTTAGAATTCCCTCCTCCAATGTGCCGGGTGTCATGATGTTGTACACTCTCAGGCTCCTATGTAATGTAAGCCTGTTTATATCCTCTACATCTTCCCTGTCCAGACTTAATGCCTTAAGCTCATCACCGGAGAATCCCCTCATTTTATATCTTAAAACAAGCTTTTGGCAGGCTTCATACCCGAATCTTTTCAAGAAGGATTCGGCCTTTTCAAGTGACATATTACATACTTAGATAATTGCATTATTAATCACTTGAACCTCCGTAGTATGTCGTTTAAGAGGTCGTCTTCTGTGAATCCAAATGCTGTGCTATCCTGATTCATGGCAATCCTGTGCCTGAGTATGGGGTGGGCTAGTTCAAAAACATCCTCTTCACATGCCTTGCATCTACCCTCTAAGAAGGCCCTGGATTTGACTGCATTCACATAGGATATGCCTGCCCTAGTTGACGCGCCAATCACAACCTCTTTCCTCGTCCGTGTGGCCTGCAGGATATCAAGTATCTGCTCAATGACTTCGGCTGGTATACTGACTTCCTCCCGTATCTTCTTCTGTATTGAAAGAAGCTCAGGACATGAAAGGGCGGGTGTTAACGGTTCAATGTTGATTTTACTGTTTAGTAGCTTTTTCTCGTCCGCCCTCCTCATGTATGTGAGTTTTGTCTTCATCATGAAGCGGTCCCGCTGTGCCTCAGGCAGTTTGTATGTTCCAACATACTCGATTGGGTTCTGGGTGGCTATCAGGAAAAAAGGCCGGGGCAATGTGTGTGTCTCTCCAGTGATGCTGACTGCTGACTCTCCCATGGCCTCGAGGAATGCAGACTGTATCCTGTGTGGTGCCCGGTTGACTTCGTCAATGAGAACGATATTTGCGAATATCGGCCCCTTTCTGAAATATTGGGTCTTTGAAGGTGAGTCAAAAAAAACATCGCCGAAGATGTCTTGCGCCTTAAGGTCTGGTGTTGCGGAAATCCTCCCGAAGCTGGCATCTATAAGGGCTGCTATTGTTTTTGCAAGATGGGTTTTCCCAACACCAGGAGGCCCTTCCAAGAGCATATGGCCACAGCTGAAAAGACAAATCAAAACCTCATCAACGACCATCTCATACCCTAAAACAGATGAAGTCACCTGCGTCCTCAAGCAGTCTACCTTACGTCTTAACTCATCCATCATCGTATGGCACAATGTGTGATACGTCAAAACCGTCAGTCAATAATCTATCATAACACTTGGTATCTGCGTAGACGAACCCATACGTTTCAAACATGTCTTTCTGGTCGAATCCCTTTGCAGTTTCAAAGTCAACTAATATGGAATGCATGAACAACTCATTTTTCTCACATTTGATGCATGTCTCTGCGGTTTTGTATTCGGGGGGCGATAAAAAATTCAATGCCTTTGGCATCTTAATCCCAAATCTTCTCATGGCACAGATTGATGTTGCAAAGGCGAATATGATGATTATGGATGCAAGATATATCACAGACACTATACGATAGTCATGGGTCATCTTCATGTTGTGGGGGTTGATACCTCCTCCGGATTTGTTGTTAAATTTTTTTTCTCTGTTTTGCTAGCCAATACGTGTATGGGAAGCCTCAAATTTGGAGTTATCATAAGTGCGTCGCCCACGCCCGCATTTTTCAAGTAGTTCTCCTGGGATTTTGTCAATCCGAATTTTTCAGCTACCAACCTTAAACCTGCGGTTTCCTGCCGGAGAAGGAATTTAGTGGCTGTGTTGTTTAGTATCGCATGCCCCCTCTCAACTCCAGTTTCATCTTTGGTTAGGAAGTCCTCAACACTCTGGTCTATTAGTATCAAGCTAATGTTGTTTTTCCTTCCAGTCCTAGCTATCTGGCTCAGGTAATCCTGGTTGTTTTCGAAGACGCACCATGCCTCGTCGACAATGACTATTTTGCGCGTGTTTGAGGGCCTATTCAATATGATATTTTTGATGTAGTCAAAAGTCATAAACAGTATGAGCGCTTTTTCAGTGCTGTTTTTAGCGGCGCAAGACGATACGTCAAAACAGATTATGTTTTTTCCATGATGTTTTATGTTTGTCTTTGCGTTCAGGTAATTGAGTTCTCCACTGACGAACGGAACAAGGTATGTGAGGAGAGATTCAGCTGTTGCTTTCTTCCACCTGTCTCCAGCAGCATTTGATTCACTTGCGAACTGGTTTAGGCTTTCATATACGTCTTCGAAGTTCGGAGCCATACGATTATATGTCTTCGGTTCATCCTGGTATATCCCCCGTTTCTTGTAGGCGTTGTCTATCATCTTATCTATTACTCCGAGAGGCGAACCATAATCTCCCCCACATTCGACACCTATTATGTTGAAGAAGGCTTTGAGCGATTTCTTCCTTCCGTCGTATGTGTCGTTTTGTATGTCGAAGATGTTTATGCATGAGTCGGAGTCAGGGGCAAGCCGTATGACCTCTCCACCAAGCAACTCAACTGGATTTCTGTATTCACCCTGTGGGTCTATTATGAATATGTCAATGTCTTGTAGAGCTAGTGCCAAAACCAGTTTTTTTACAAGAAAGGATTTTCCGCTTCCTGATGTTCCAAGAACCATTGCATGGGGATTTTGTTGCTTGAAAAAATCAATTATCACCGGCACACCGTTCAATTGGTTGTATCCTACAATAATCGATTTGCTGTCTTTTTCCTCGAGGCAACTTAGGATAAACGGGTATGTGTCTCTGACTGCTGATGAGGGAAATATTCTGTCCCGACGCGAACCTAACCTGTCTTTTGCAATAGGATAACAGGAGATTAATGCATCATACATCTCCCATTTGGCTTCGTTCACCTGCAGATTCATACCCTCAAATATATCCTTAACTCTCATAACCGATTCCTTCAATTCCTTCTCGGTGTGTGCCTTCACATTCACATACATTGCCACGTCAAAGCATCTCTCCTCATCCCTCGAGACCCTATTCAATAGCTCCCTGACCTTGTGGAGGGTGGCTCTGTCTTTTTCACAGACTATATAACCTCCCATTTCCCGTGTTGTGACATCTGTTTCGAGTTTTGTCAGTTCATGCTGCAGATAGTCCAGGCTTGTCTTCTGTGATAGCGGGTGTATGTGAACCACTAAATCCAAGTCTATAGCCTGATTAATAATCTTTGTAAGCCAACCCGGAGACACAACAGCCGGAAAACGAACGACATACAGTACCTTATGCACCTTCTCAATCACTGCATGATCCCTTTCAAAGTCAACACATACGGGCATAATCTGCTCTAAAACATATGCTTTTCTGTCAAGTGACCTGGCTACATAATCTCGTCCAAGCGAGTAGTTAATCTTTACCTGATCATCCTGGATGCCTTCTGGAAACGGGGCAAATTCAAAGATGCGTTTTCTTGGTTTGTAAACGCATGCGTAAAAATCCACTAATTCATCTGTTTTCAGTCGTCTGCAGCCGATGCCCACCTCCGTCAGGGATGACATCAGATTGTTTGTTTTTACTTCAAGTTCGGCTTCTGACTCTAACCCCCCGTCCATCCTATTATGGGAGACTACCACATGGTATCTCCTGTCTGTGATAGTCTTTGACTTCGCAACCGTGGATGTGAACTCCCTAAAATGCTGGAAATAATTTTTCTTCTCACTGGAGGGTGTATTCTTCATGTTTTCCTCTATGGAGTCCATGTACTTTTCCAGATCAACTTCTGTTGTGCTCATGATGATTTGTATGTTAGTCGACAACTCATGCAGAAAACGACCGTAGCCACTTATTGCTCTATGGGCGTCATCCTCGCTTAATCCTCCCAAATCATTTGGCTGCACTGAAATCACAGAAAGCACTCGCCCATCTGTCGTGTGAACGCAGTCAGAGTATATGTCCTCAATACCTATGAATTTTTTCATGTTTTTCGCATCCCAAAGAAGATGCTTTGCAGAAATAGCATAGCTTATCATGCGACCAACGGTTTCGTCAGCCCCAAAGTATGTCAGAGAGGAATATACTGCCACCAACAATATCGCATACGCTACAAGATACGGGGTGGGATAACCGTGCATGGCTCCAAAGACAAATGGCAGGGTCAGTAAAAGCATTATTGCACTCTGTGCGAAAGTCATGTTAGCTATTAATTTTTCCCTGTACTGGCTTGTGGCAAATGTTTGGGCCATCAGTCAAACACCCTAATCTGGATAACCTAAAAAAAACATAAAAAAACAGGTGTTGAGAGGTATTACTTCAGTCTATTTCATCGTTATTATTCTGGCGAGCAAGGCTATGAGCCATGCCACCATTATAACTGCTAAAAAAACCACCCGAAGCTGCTGTGCATCAGCACCCCTGTAATATATGATGTTTTGTTCGCTGCCCATGTAATCCCACCAATAACATATGTTGGCTCCATATAAAGAAAAAAAGGTTAATTTAGTGTCAAAACAGTGTCAACTCAGTCAACTTCGATGTTTATCCCATGTGCTTCCTTTATTACGTTTAGCACCACCATCGTGTATGTCCGTTCTACATCATCTAGGGCAGTTAATTTTTTAACGAGCTTGTTTAATGCGTCACGGTCTGGGAATTTAGCGACTACAAGGGCATCATATTCCCCAGTGACATCATATACTGCTGTGACGTTTTTCTCTGCAGCAACTCGTTTCTCTATCTCCTGGAGCTTGCCTCCCTTGGCCCGGATGCCTATTATCGCGGTGAGGTCATAGCCTAATTTAGAGTAGTCTATGTTTGCAATGAAACTCTTGATAACCTCTTGCTCCCTTAATTTGTTGACTCTATTGTAGACTGTACCCTCTGAAACCGTGAGTTTCTCGGCGATGTCTCGGAAACTTTGCCGGCCATCCCTGCCCAATTCCTTCAAAATTGCAAGGTCGACCTCATCTATTTTCACTGCAGTAATCATCTATGATTTGTTGTATTTATATTATTTACCCTATAATTATGGGATTTGGGAATGAGGATTTCAGTTGTCGGCTCAGGATACGTCGGCTTGATAACATCTGCCGGCTTTGCGGAAAAGGGGCATCGTGTCGTCTGCGTTGATATAGACCAAGATAAAATCGACATGATAAACCAGGGCAAACCCCCTATCTATGAAAAGGGCTTGCAGGACATCCTCGACCATGTTGTCCCAGACAAACTGAAGGCATCCATTGACCTTGGAGAAAGCGTATTATCATCTGATGCCACATTCATCTGTGTTGGGACGCCGTCTGACAACGACGGAAGCATAAACCTGAAATATGTCAAAGAAGTCAGTGCAAAGATTGGGGAAATAATCAAGAAGAAAAAAAACTACCACGTGATTGTCGTGAAAAGCACAATAATACCTGGTTCAACAGAGGACCATGTGATACCTGTTTTGGAGGAAAACTCTGGAAAAACAGCAGGTAAAGACTTCGGAGTCGTCATGAATCCTGAATTCCTGAGAGAAGGAGTCGCTATCGAGGACTTCATGAAACCGGACCGCATAGTA
>JAHIYG010000056.1 GCA_018815265.1 Candidatus Altarchaeota archaeon
AAGCAGATGAGATAACAGATAAAACCATGCAAAAACGGGCAGGCGACGCAAACTGGCATCTAGCCAACGCATCAGCTGAACTTGAAGAATACGACAACGCCATAACCTCATACCTCCAATCGGCAAAAATGTATGGGAAATCTGGATTACATCACCTTGAAATGCGCTCTAACTCACTAGCCCAAAAGGTAGCGGCTATGAAGGCTGTAAAGTCAGGAGACTATAAATCCGCAGAAGAAAACATCCACAAGGCACTTGAATCCTTTTCCAGGGCATCCTCAATGTCTGGCTTCTCAGAGGAGGAGATAAAGGACATATT
The DNA here is from genome assembly GCA_018815265.1 of Candidatus Altarchaeota archaeon. Taxonomy (GTDB): domain Archaea; phylum Altiarchaeota; class Altiarchaeia; order IMC4; family SCGC-AAA252-I15; genus JAHIYG01. The sequence goes on from JAHIYG010000056.1 coordinate 320, forward strand.
AAAAGGTGAGGATGAGACCCATAATATGCTGGACCAACTTAAGAAAAAACCAGAAATAAACCTAAAAATAGAAAGCCCAGAACAAGCGTATGCTGGGGAAAAAATCAACCTCACTGCAATACTAACTAATCCGCAGGATTCTAAAGTCACAGACATACGCGGTATGTTGAGATTCATAGACGCCATCGACTTAGTGGAAAACCCAAAACCCATATCGGAACTTGCCTCACAGCAAGATGCAAAAATGCAGTTTTCAGTCAAGTTCACAAACCCCGGCGACTTCAACATAACACTGCTTGACGTCACATACAAGGACCAGAAAGGCCAGTCATTCATGAAGGCAGGAAACGAAATACACATAAAAATACTGCCAATTCAAGTGCCTGAAATAACCCCTGATACGATGGCAAAACCAATGGACGACAAGCAACCTCAACCTACGGAGACAAAATCTACGCCTGAAACAAAACCCCCTCAACAGTCCATTGAAGAAACCAAGCCAGACACAGAGCCTCAGCCAGAGGTTGAATTGGTATTTGCGCCGGCGGCATCATATACTGTCGGAACAGAATCTGAACTGGAGGCAACACTCAAGAACGGCGGGACAGCAGATGCATTGGGGCTGAGGTTTGTAGGTATAGCGTCAGATGACGTGGAAGTGATTCAAGTACCCCCACCAATCAACCAACTTAAGGCAAATTCTGAAATAAAGGTGACGTTGAAAATCAAGCCTTTGACGGGGGGAGAGCATGTTAAAGCACTGGTTGAAATGTTTTATAAAAATAAAAAAGGCAAAAGATTCTTCAAAAGCTCTAAAGAGGCCCAAATAAAAGCTTCAAAGGACTGACAAAGCCTGACTCACACACTTAAAATAGGTTGTATGTAATATCTAAATAAAATGGTGGAAAGAGACAAGGATGTCTTCCAACAATTCAGACAGTTGGGTGATGAGGTCCACAAAAAGGTCGTAGGCAATGATGAGGTAATAGAAAACATATTCATAGCAATCTTCTCAGGAGGGCACATACTCTTAGAAAGCGTTCCTGGAATGGGAAAGACAGTCCTCATAAAAACCGTCTCTGAAACGATGGATATGGAATTTGACAGGATACAATGCACTCCAGACCTTACGGCCTCAGACATAATGGGGCGGATCATACGGGATGAGAAAACAGGCGAACAAAGACTTGAGAAAGGCCCAGTATTCACTAACCTACTGCTAATCGATGAAATAAACCGTGCCCAACCCAAGACACAGTCGGCGTTGCTCCAGGCAATGGAGGAGCAGGAGGTGACATTGGGCGGGTCAACCCACAAACTACCCCAACCCTTTACAGTGCTTGCAACGGAAAACCCAATAGACCAGGAAGGGACTTATCCTCTGCCAGAGGCGCAGAAAGACAGATTCCTGTTCATGTCGGTCATGCAATACCTCACGTTAGAGGAGGAAATGCTCATAATCAAAAAGAAAACAGAACACAAAGACATACAAAAGATATTCAACCCGCCTGAAATACTGATTATTCGGGAGGAAATAAAGGAAAACATAACCATAAGCGACTCTGTCCTAGAATATGCTATAAAAATAATAGAAGGCACAAGGACACGCAGGGAAGTACAGACCGGAGCCAGCCCAAGAGCGTCAGTCGCATTTGTAAATGCTGCAAAGGCTAGAGCATTTTTCAGGGGCAGGGACTTTGTCAATGTTGAAGACGTAAAAACCCTATGTTTCCCAGTGTTGCGTCACAGAATAATACTCAACCCAGATGCAAGAGACTTTGGCACAACCACAGATGACATCATATCTAAAGTACTCGAGCATGTTGAACCGCCGGTGGATTAAAGATGGAAAAAAAAATACTATATTGTCTGATTATTATGATTCTGATTCAAGAGGCATCAGCACAGCAGATAAAAACCCTAGACTTAAAGTGGAAAAAAGGACTGGGGTACACAATATCTGATGTTATACTGGCTGATGTGACTGCTGATGGGAAGAAAGAAATCGTTGTCGCCTTACAAAACAACACTGTATTGGCCTTTAATCCAGCGGGTGAAATAATACAGAGTTTCTATCTTGGCGACCCCACCCAAATAGGGTACATCACTTCGATGGCATTGGGGGATGTAGACGGTGATTTGTCAAATGAACTCATATTTGGTTTGGGTGGTGCAAAGGAGGTAAGAACATATGATTTACATGATTTCGAATTGACTGGAAATACTCTGACACCCAAAGATACGGTATTATACAAGGTCTTAAGATATCATGGAAGCGTCTATGTAACAGATCCTGACGGAACTCTTGTGTGGCGACGGCTAACCCTCGACAGTGTGAAGGCAGTGGACTATATAACAACACCTAAAGATGGTAATTTTGTGGCTGCAGGAGTAGGAGACCTAGTCTTATACACCTATAACACACGCTCAGGTTCTGAGCTGGCAGGTGATGAAGTATGTGTCGAGGAGAACGTGACAGACCAGGTGGCGAGATGGGCTACTCAATCAGACTGTCTGGCGTCATCAAACTGCTGTGATAATGTGGACAGATGCAGTGACTGCACATCAGAATGGGATGATGAAGATGAAGTCTGCACAAGAAGCTACACGAAAATAGTGTGTGGTTCAACCTCTGGAGGCACTGTCGGTTGGGTATTGGTTGATGAAAAACAATACAACTCCAGCATCATACTACTTGATAGTTCAGGTCAGCAAAAAAAGAAAATAGACCTTTTCAGAAGGGATGAAAACGACAAGATACTGACCAAAGTCAAGGTAAAATCAGTCATAGTGCGGGGTACTCAGACTACGAACTTTAATACTGAAGTCGACAACAGGATACGGTCTATCTTCTCTGCAGACATAAACCAAGACAAGGCAGAGGAAATATTGGTTGCATCAAGCAATGGGTTGATTTACTCTATATCAGCGTATAACCTAACCTCTATGCGGGTAGTGTGGGAGCAGGTTCTAGGAGATTCTGGCACAGATGGTGTGAACTACTATGTCCTTGACCCGATAAAAACCATAAAAGCAATAAACATAAACGAAGACCTGAAACTGGAGGTTTTTGCAGGGGATGCGTTAGGGATACTCAAGGTCTTTAATGCAGAGGGGGCATTACTTTGGAAACAGCGAATAAATGGGCCGGTCACAGGAATAGAACCTATTGATGTGGAGTTAGATGGTAAACCAGACATTGTCGTATCGTCTGCAAACAAAAACTTATACGTATTTGATTCGTCTGGGAACATTGTCTGGAATTATCCAACAGATGATGAAATAAACTCGTTTGAACTAGAGGATATAGATAGAAACGGATTAGATGATTTCATACTCGCCTCCACGAGAAATCTTTATTGGTATGAAACGAACGAATTCTACGTGAAAAAAGCCAAGGCAGACAGCTATTATCTTCAGGCATATCAAAGCTTTACCCAACGGGACTTCTCAAAAGCCAGCATATATGTCGACTTGGCTTTAGGCATATACCGTGATATAAAGGATGCAGATAACGTGCCTAAATGCAACCTACTAAGGAGCCGGATAGACAATGAATTCCAACTGAGAAAAAAGCTAGAAGCAGACAAATACTATCAAATAGCATTAAACTACTATTCAGTAAACGACCTCAACCTAACGCTCATAAACATAGCTAACGCAGAGAAAATCTACGCGGAAATCGAGGATGTGGGCGGTCTGGAGAAGATTGAAGGCTTCAAAAAAACAGTCAAAGAAGAGGAAAGAAACCAGAAAAAGATAATAGCTGACGGATACTACACCAAAGCAGTGTCATTGAAAAACTTCGCAAACTACACTTCTTCAGTGGAACTCGCAAGAAAGGCCAAAAAAATATATGAGGAGGCAATGTACCACAATGACTCCATAAAATGCGACTACTTTGTCATAAGTGTGGCAGATCGGTCAATGGAGGTTGCAACCAAAAATTTAGAACTAAAAAGATACGACAGGGCTATCTTAGATGCGGAATATGCCAAAAAACTTTATACTGAAGTTGGTCAGCCTGAACTCGTAAAATTGGCACAATCCTTGCTAGATAGGATAAACCAGGAGATGCAAAAACCTGTTGTTGTAGAGAATAAAACAACAGACTTTACTCCGTATTTTATCGGTTTGGGAATACTGTCTATTATCCTCGTCATCTACTCAAGAATGAAGCCTAGAGGTACTGTGAAAGTCACACCAGAGTTCCAAGAACTCGATGAGTTGGAGAGGTTAGAGGGGAAGATTTGACGTCGCCTAAAGGAAAGTGTCAAGTCAACATCGATACAACAAAATGAAAAAAATCTTGGTATATGCATCCTTGTTGCTTCTAATGCTTAATGCATATTCTCTTGATGTGCAAGTGTACTCTCCTAATTCCTTATTTTTAGACTTTGGAAACGACACAACAAACGAATGGTCTCATAACCTTTATCTCACAGGGTCTGAACTGATAAATGCCACCTCTTACATAAACCAATATGTCCGTGGTGGATGCTGGTGTTTAGGCTGTCAAAGTGATCCAGCATCAGGGACCTGTTGTGTTCCTGTAATATTCACCTCTGTAGTGAAAGGTAATCTAACAGTGAACAGCGGCAATCTCACCTACCGGAGGACAGAGGTACTTGGTGCCGTAGGATATGGGAATTCATTCAGAACAAATCACGGCGCATGCTGGAAGATAGCTCATTTAGGTGGTGAAACACCGATACTCCCCCTCCCACGCACTCACTCAGGAGGTGTTTGTTTAGCAGAGGATTACTTCTACTCTGATTCATTTGACCCGAGCCAGGTAGTGAACACACCAGATGCATCAATAGACGCAGTATATCGACTACTCAACGGCACATTGGACTCTGACCGGGATGGAATAATCGATATCTACTACAATGCTGAAAACATGACCTTCAAGAGCTCTGCAGAACTTGGCATCCAAAGCATGTGGGGTCCTACAAAGATGAGGTTGGTTGTATGGTCCTAAATTCAAAAGGCTATGTCTACACCCTCCTCATAGCTACCCTTTCACTGATAACTCTTTCCCTTCTTCTCTTTCAGTCCCAGGTCAACTCTCCGTCGTTTCAAGGTTCAACAAATAAGATGCAAGTAGATGAAATGAGTTTTTTCATAGAATCTCTGAAAGATGATGCATCGCGGGCTATAGCTATCTCCGGCCAAAGAAGTGCAGCCTACGCAATAGACCATGTGATAAACACAAACGAATCATTTAGGTACTATACCATGAACAACTGCACATCATTCAACTATACTGGTGATGGAATACAGGCTGTGCTAACGGAACTTATAATCTGCGGCAACCTTACGAACACACAATACCCTGCTGAAGACATAGACTCCTTTATGGCAAACAATACAATAATCTCCTGGCAGTCAAAGATAAACGGCCAAACAACCTCGTTTAACTCATACAATGTCACAATAAGCCTAAGAAACATGGACATGGCCCTTATTGACTCATGGCATTTCTTGATACTTTCCGAGTTTGATATAGACGTCTGTGATCGTGACTGCACAAACAGATATGTCGGGCAGAGAATACCTATAACCTCTGTTGTCGACATAACCACACTTGAAGACCCGCTATATCACACAAAATCCGAGGGAAAACTGGTTTCTACACTTCGAACATTCACTCCATGCGAGAAAAAACAATTTTTGAATGGTTCAATCTTTGACGATAGGATTGAAGACGGTTGCTACATATCCTCAGATGATGAAAACTACAATGGCCCCTCATTTTTTGACAGGTTAGAAAACAGCATTGTATTCGACAGGCAGAGATTCTACTTTGACAAATATGGTCTCTACCAAAAGTTGGGTTATTATCCCGCTAATATAAGCCTTGAAAGCCTCATAAACCTAGCTTTGCTTGATGAATACGGTGTCGAATCCAACCCCAACGCCAGCCAAGTGGACTCATATTACTGGCATGGTAGACTGGAGACTATAGGACAAAACTGTTATGTGGATGGTATGGAACAACATCCAGACTTTAGAATAGACATGTATCACGCCATAAAATATAAGGTGCAGGGACTAAACTGTCATGTGGTTTTCACAAACACTAGTGCCAACCCAAACGACTTCAGATTCGACCCTGACAACTTGAGAGTCCCACCCAACACGACAATAACATTCATTGACCAGACTGGCTCTTCTAGAGTGCTGTATGAGTCGGAGTACTTCACTACTGGTCAGGTACTGCCTGCTAACGGTAGAATAACCCAGACATACGACTTAACATCGCCGACCGGTCAAAACTATTTTGTCTACGATAATGTCACAAGCGAGGAGATAAACATACTGGTTGAACACATATAACGGCGTTGTGACGTGGTTTAAACGCCCTAGTCATTGTGTTAATCTCTATCTGTAGGCTATAATATTTAACCTGCTGAGATGATATTTAAAACGATATTTGATGACTGATGAAGCTATATCCAACGGCGCAGACCAAAAAAACGGTAAACCAGATGATGGGACACCTCAAAATCAGTCTGATATGCAGCGTCTGCTTGATTTTGTCAATACATCCGGTAAAGTAAATATTGGATTGGCAAGCGATGAATTGAACCTGAACAGGATGGTAGTGAGCAAATTGGCAGATGACCTGTCTCGACAACACCTTATCAAGATTGAATCACACTATCTGCGTGAACCAGACCTTGAATCCATAGACTACAAACAGATAAAGGATGAAATGAGTTTGAAAACTCATAAACTACTCCTAGAAACTCCTTCAGTACCAATGAAACGTTCTGGTAAGCTCCCTGACGTCTCTGAAAAGGTGATTGAAGAATACCTGCTTGAATCAGATGACACCCACTATAGAGTCCAGATGATAGATGCAGACGACTATGTACTGCATTACAAGGTTTCAATACCTCACATAGACTTTGTCACAAGGGCGCTTTTGGACGAGACAAAAAAGACCCTCATCGGCGAATTAAGAATAGAGGTTAAAGACGTCTATGAAGCAGATAAATTCCAGAAATTGAAGGTTAAGTTCGAGGCTAGATCCAAGGAAAAACTCAAAAACGTCCTAAAAAAATCATCAGATGAATACATTTCGACTCTGAGCAAACTCCTAGTCAACGAAATGATAGGTTTGGGGGATATAGAATACCTGCTCCTAGACAATATGCTAGAGGAGATAGTGGTGAACTCAAGCAAGTCTGTCGTCTGGGTATACCATAAAAAATACAAGTGGATGAAGACAAACATAATCCTTCCTACAGAGGACTTGATAATAAACTATTCATCGCGTATTGCAAGGGAGGTGGGGCGGGAAATAACCCATCTTAAGCCGCTTCTTGACGCACACCTGTCTACTGGAGACCGTGTAAATGCGACATTATCGCCCATATCAACGCAGGGAAACACAATAACTATCAGGCGGTTCTCAAGGACGCCCTGGAGTGCAGTCTACATGTTGTCTCCAGAGTTCAAGACAATAAACTCCGAGGCTGCTGCATTCCTTTGGCTTGCCATAGAATTCGAACTAAGCCTTATGGTTTCGGGAGGGACTGCAGCCGGAAAAACAAGTCTGTTGAATGCATTAATGCCTTTTATGCCTGCAAACCAAAGGATAATTTCGATAGAGGACACACGAGAATTAAACCTTCCAGAGTACCTTCACTGGGTGCCGATGACCACTAGGGAACCTAATCCTGAAGGTGATGGAGGCATTATGATGCTTGACCTTTTACAGAATTCACTTAGGATGAGGCCAGACAGGATGATCGTGGGTGAAGTAAGGGCAAAAAGAGAAGCAGAAGTCTTGTTCGAGGCCATGCACACTGGGCATTCCGTTTATTCGACATTCCACGCTGAGAGAGCTCAGGAAGTCGTTGACAGGATAACCACTCCACCTATGAGTATACCCCCAACTGTCTTAAAGTCACTTCATCTTATTGCAGTTCAATATCGAAACCGAAGAACTGGCCAAAGAAGGGTCTTTGAAATATGTGAGATACTCAAAGACGAGTCAGAGACTCCAAAACTAAACACACTCTACAAATGGGACCCGCGCACAGACACTATAAACAAGGTGTATCCTAGCCTTAGAATAAAGGAAGAACTGTCGATGTTCACTGGAATGAATGAAAAGGAAATAGAGGTGGATTTGGCAGGCAAGAAAAAAATCCTTGATTGGCTTCTGCAGACTGACGTCAAGGGAGTTAACGAGGTTGGTTTGGTTGTCACGGAATACTACCGCGATAAAAACCATATTTTGGAAGTTGCGGAAAGCGGTAAAAAAATAGATTTCATAGATTAAAAAAAATGCCCCCTTTTTTAGAATCCCGGCAGGTCCTCAAGCAGGCGGAACCATTCATAGAATATGCCTCGAATATCGAACCACTTTTCCCG
>JAHIYG010000057.1 GCA_018815265.1 Candidatus Altarchaeota archaeon
AAACTGATTCAATGGCTCCGGTGACAATGCCTTCCACACCATATTCTTTGACTGCTTGTTCTATCGCCTTCTCCAAGTCGGCAAGCTCCTCCTCCTTGACACCCTCAGTCTCAAATACGAGATTTGGCAAGCCGATAGCCTCTGCCTGAAGCCGAGTCATTGAGATGTTAGGGGTGTGAAACATATAGGATTCGTCGTTTTTTGAGGCGATTGTTATCAGACACACCACTTCGTCTGATTGCATTGCCTTATAGAGGGCGTAAGCCGAGTCTTTGCCACCTGAAAAAAGAACCCCAAGTTTCACGTAAACTTATAATGATTACGCACCTTATATTCTCCCATGCTAGACGGTTGGGTCAGGAGAAGAGTCCTTTGGTATCTGCGCAGGGGATACGTCAAGAAAATGTCCGAGAAGAAGATTGGAAAATGCACCAGATGCGGCACATGCTGTATGGGTTGCCCAGCCTATGACAAACAGGGGGAAAAATGCAGGATATACCGGTTGCGCCCAAACATCTGCAAGGCATTCCCGCTGACGCCAGATGACAACATTAAGATAAAATCCTGTGGATTCTCCTTTAAAGAATAAACCCCCACCCTCATTCAGGTATTATGCTGTCAACATCCTTTTTCCTGAAGTAACTCATCCACCCGAATGATATATACCCCAGGAAAAAACACATGGTTGCAATTATGAAGAGCCTGCTGTTTATTGCGAAAAGAGATGCCATCACTGCAAGAATGAAAGTCAATGTCCTCCTTTTTTTGATTTCAACCCTGTAGTATCTCTTCCTAGACAGCATGAGTACTGACAGGACAAAAACCAAGACTGACATCCAGACACTTAATGCGTGTTCAGATAGTATGTTAGGCCTAAGAATCGCTATGGTTGCGAGAAGCCCCCCAGCCACCGTCGTCGGCACACCGAAGAAGTGAGTTGAGTTTTTTGTTCTCATGAAATATAGAAGCCGAATCATTGCGGCTGCCACGAAAAAGACAGAGATAATGGGATGTATGTTGAATTCATTCACCATTAGAAGAGATGTTGCTATTGCGAATGCGAGAAAATCAGATACCGTATCCATGTAGCTTCCGAATTTGCTAGTTGCATCAAGCATCCTCGCAACATACCCGTCGAAGCTGTCAACAAACACAGAAACAAGTATCAACCCGCCTGCAATTTCATATTCATTGTTGACCGAGTAAAAAATTGCCGCTACACCGACCATGATGTTGAAAAGAGTCATTGAATTAGGTATCTGCCTCTTGACGTGAGGCATATGGCCCCTGACCCTCTGTATCTGCCTCCTAAGCCTTGGCATCTAAAACCCCCAATATTGTCTCGCCAGCAACAACCTTTTGACCCCTGGCAACTGAGGGAGTGTATTTTTTTGGAAACACCACATCAGCGCGCGATCCGAACTTTATCATGCCGATACGCTCCCCCATATCTATTTTGTCGTTGATTTTTTTAAAAGACACAATCCGTCTAGCAAAGACGCCAGCATACTGGGTCAAAACAAAACAGCCCCTGCCCTTTATCTCTATCCTGTTTCTCTCCCTTGCATTCAAATCGCCTGCAAGATATGCCGCCACCTTCTTTCCAGGCGTGTGTGCTATCGACTCTATCTCCCCTGCCACCGGTGCCCTGTTAACGTGAACATCAAAAGGCCCCATAAACGTTGCCACAAGCCATCCCCTGCCCACAAACGAATCGTCTATTTCAGACACCTCAAGTATTATTCCGTCTGCGGGAGCCACAATAACATCGCCCCCTGGAACCTTTCTCTCAGGGTCCCTGAAGAAATAGACTGTGAACAACAGTGCAAAAATGCAAAGAATAGATGCAATAGGGAAAACAATATAGAGTACTGCGAAAGACACTGCCTCGAACAAGAGGAGGTGCCGGGACTCATTAAATAGTACCATGGAAAAAAAGAATGAATTGTGGAATATATACTCATCTCCTTAGTCGGACTACACCACCGGGTTCCTGCTTTGCCAGATCTAGGGGGTGCCCATGGTATGCCATTACCTTTCCAGACGCCGAAACAATTTCTCCGGCAACGAATTTTTTAGCATCCACTGAGGTTAATTCAGTCTTTTCCGCACCTTGGAAGAAGGTTTGGAGTGCTGAAACCGTTGGAACACCATCCCTGAGAAGTTGAAGCCCTACTGAGTCCACTGATATATCCAATGAAATAGACAACACCTCCCTCGTGGCAACCCATACGTCACCGCCATATTTCACAAAGACCAGATTATGGAATGCATCATGAGGGAGGGAGTATTCCAGCGCCAGCCCATCCATTATTTTTTTTCTCTCCCGTGAGTTAAGTATTTTAGTATTCATTTTTTGAGCTTGGCAAGGTAAAAGCCATGGGTGCCATTGTGGTGAGGGTATATGCGTGTTGTTTTGGAAACGTCTTTGGAAAAAACATTTCCACCCCCTGAGATGATGCCGCCACAGCTTTTGAAGTCTCCGACTACCTCCTCTATTTTTAAACCGTACTTTCCAACCGCATAGTCCACCACTTCCTCGTTTTCTTCAACAGTGTACGTGCATGTGCTATACACCAGTGTGCCCCCAGGTTTCAAGTGTTTTATTGCATTGTCTAGGAGGCGTTTTTGGAGGGTTGAACACCTTTTGACAAGTGACTTGTTAAATGATTTCCCAGCCTCGGGATTGTCTGATAGCTGCCCCAGGTTTGAACATGGCGCATCAACCAGGATTTTGTCAAATCTCGCATCTGAACTAAATGATGTGCCGTCAGAATGTGTCAACACAGTATTTACCACACCCATTCTGTTTAGGTTGAAACGCAGAGTCTTTAACCTCTTCCAGTCTATTTCATTTGCGACAATCGCCCCAGTGTTTCCCATCAACGCAGCCAATTGCGTGGTCTTGCTGCCAGGGGCAGCACATAAGTCCAATACTAAGTCGCCGCCAGCAGGCATCAGAGCCTTTGCAGCCAGCATGCTCGCAGCCTCCTGGACATAAATTAAACCCAGAAAATGCTCTAACGAGTTCCCGACATCGTCTGATGTGAAAAATGCATCATCACACCATGGAACATGCACCATATCAAAAACACCGTTTAAATCACCAATAGATGCCTTTAACGTGTTTATTCTGAAGGACTTAATCATCGGCTTAGATACTGCATTGGTGTAATCCATATATTCAGAACCCATTAGATCCCCCAGGTACCTGTCCAAAACAGCTCTATTTTGCATTTTTATTGTCTTAGTGGGTATTACTTAATCCGTTTTTCAATTAATAGGAAGTGTTTTGAATATGGATTATAAAATTGTTGTTTCGGACCAGAAAACAGGTAAATCATATCAGGTTGAAGCTAAAGACGAGAAGGCGAAAAAAATCAGAGGCTCCAAAGTAGGAGATAAAATAGACGGGGGAACCTTGGGGTTGCAGGGATATAAACTCGAAATCACTGGCGGCTCAGACAAGGGAGGCTTTCCTATGAAGAGGGGATTACATGCTTCAAACACCCAGAAGATACTCTTAGGCAATGGTGTAGGATACAAGGCCAAAAAAGGGGAACGTGCGAGAGTCAGAGTCCATGGTGAAGTAGTTGGTGACCAAATAGTCCAAGTTAACACAAGAGTCATCGAATACGGAGGCAAACCATTGGATGAACTTTTAGGCAAGAAGGAGGAACCCACGAAAGAGGGCAAATCCGAATAAAATAAAAGGGTGAATTTTTATTGAATAAACAGCCAGAGATAAACATCGGTTTAGTTGGTCACGTAGACCACGGGAAAACATCACTGACTAAAGCACTCTCTGGCAAATGGACTGACACACACAGTGAAGAGATAAAAAGGGGAATATCAATCAGATTAGGTTATGCAGACATAGAAGTTTTTAAATGTAGTAAATGCCCTGAACCGGACGGATACACAACAAAGGATGTGTGTCCAAAATGCGGTAAAAAAGCAGTACTTATCCGTACAATATCCTTTGTCGACTCCCCAGGACATGAGACATTGATGGCTACAATGCTATCTGGCGCTGCCCTGATGGATGGAGCAGTATTGGTTATCGCAGCAAACGAAAAGTGCCCGCAACCCCAGACTGCAGAACACCTTACCGCATTGAATACGTTGGGAATACAAAATATTGTAATAGCCCAGAACAAA
>JAHIYG010000058.1 GCA_018815265.1 Candidatus Altarchaeota archaeon
CGCATTAATTTTTTTTATTGCGCCCTCCATCGCTTATTCTTCAATAGATTTCAAGACTGTTCCATGTACCATACTTGATGCAATCTTTACTGCATTGACTGCAATAGGAGGTACGATAGTCGTTACTATGTTCTTGTATGGAGGGGCAAAATACGCCTATTCAGCAGAAGACCCTGGAGCGAGAAAACAGGGGAAAAACATGTGTATACATGCGATAATCGGTGGAATATTAATAGTTTTGTGGGAGACTGTAAAGACAATACTAAGCAATGGCACATGGTTCAAAACCACAGGGTGTCTGACATGAGGATAAGGAGCACAGCTAAAAAGGCAAGTCTTGCGGGTCTACTGGCCACATTATCTGATACAGCATCAGCGTCTGGGATTATGAAGGTCCCATGTGATATAGTCTTGGCAGTCGCTGATGCCTTTAAGGTGATTGGGCCGTCGATTGTTGCGATAATGTTCGTGTATGGCGGGATAAAATATGCCTTTTCAGCCGATGACCCGGGCGGGAGAAAACAAGGCAAGACAATATGCATACACGCAGTGATTGGCGCGATAATAATGCTTTTAGTTGGGGCAGTAATATCTCTTGTCGGAGCAACCGGAAAAATGTGCGGGGTGACTTTCTAAGTTGAAAGTGGCATATGTTGTCCTGGCTTTGTTGTTGGTTTTTCCGACTATAGCGTTTGCAAGCGGTTATCTTGGTCCGGTAATAACTTTTGCATGCAGTCTAAAGGATGTTTTCGTCAATGTCGGGAACGCATTGGCTGCGGTGATGTTCGTATACGGCGGCGCAAAATACGCTTATACTGCAGATGACCCGGGCGGGAGAAAGCAGGGAATGGCAATATGTGTCGCAGCAGTAATGGCGTTTTTGATAATAGCTGCGGCAGAGGGGATAATAGGCGGTGTATCCGGCGGTAAATTACCAAGCGGGGCGATATGTTGATTAAAATGAAAAAGAAGATTGTGTTTTGGACATTGTTTTTGATGGCAGGGTTAGTTGATGCTTCTGCTAATCCAGCAGCAATTATAGCAGGAGTAATATGCAGTTTAGTGCCTGATGTGCTGAGATTAGCGAGGGTTTTGGCTGTTGTCATGTTCATCTATGGCGGGGCGAAATACGCTTTTGCAGCAGATGACCCGGGCGGGAGAAAACAAGGGAAAAGCATTGCCATAAACGCCCTAATCGGGCTTTTGATTGTTGCGGCGTCATACAGTCTTGTTCAATCGATAGTTGGTTCTGGAAGTTTTTGCTGAGGGAATCCGTCCAGGTTTACCTCGTATGACCTGACAAATCCTAGGCTGAAGTCGCCGTCTTCCATGGTGTCGCCGTTGTAGTCTGGTATTTCACGGAAGTATTTCAGTTTCTCTGGAGGGCGTGTGGAATACCCCAGCTGGTAGTATTCGTCCATGTATTTTCCAAGATACAGTTTTGTCAGCATGAAGTCATTGAATTCCTGAGGCACCCATATGAGGGTGTTGAACTGGGGTAGTGAGCAGACTACACTGAGCTCCTGAGGCAGCATTCCTGAAGTGCATGCTAGGATAGACGGAACCCTCGTCTCATTCAACCCCATCAGAGGTTGCACACCCAATAGGGATACGTCTTTTGCCTGGCTGAATGTGTTCCAAGCAATCTTTTGCCGGTATGGCGTTACGACATAGGTGTCCTTTATTTCTCCGCCAGATATTTCAAAGACTATCAGGTGTTGATTCTGGCATCCGAAGACTATGTTCATGGCCTTGGTGAAGCTGCCGTCTGCGTTTACTTTGAGCTGCTCTGAAGTGCTGCTTAGTTCAGGGACGTATTCGCATTCTATGTAGTTCTTCCATGAGCCGGGGGTCCGGTTTTCTATTATGCCGGTCGCTATGTAGTGCAGCGCCGAACCTTTACCTATCATGGTCCAGTCGATGGTAACGTATTTTATATGCCATCCCTTGTTCTCCTGATAAGCCCTCTCGTAGGGTTTGAGTACTTCAACAGCTTCATCCTCGGTTGTCTTGTTTACGAAAAACCTTGCCACATCCTGTATTTCATAGTAGTCTGCCTGTAGGTTGTCTATGAGGACTGGACGCTGGGATATGCTTGTGAACCAGTGTCCATAGTCCCACCAAGTCACTATTGCATCGCCTTCTGCAGTGTTGTCGCGGTGCCACGAAAGAGCGGACTCCCACATCCTGCGGTCAAATGAGGCGCCCATGTGCATGACCTGGTATCCGACGAACTTGTTGAAAAACGATGTCCCAAACATGGGAATATATAGAGCTGGGACAACGAGCAGAAGTATTGTGCCGACTACTCTGAAACCGTCAAGGTCTTTTTTGGATGCTGCGGCAAAAAGCCCGACAGTGGAGCCCAATGCTATGATGGCAGCAGATGATGCGAAAACCCAGAGGCTTCTGTAGTATATTCCATACATCATCGGCAAAGACCACGTCAGCAAGAAGAGTGCGCCGGTTGACGCCCTGCTGTATACTAAATAGGCCATAAAGGGGGCCATGATTAATGCGAAGATGAATGCTACTCCAAAGCGGTCATATGCCGAAAAGACATAACTGGACCAGGTATTTGCGAGTTGGTTCTGCTCTGCAACGGTCTGGTGGACCACTGATTTCACGTCCGGGGATGCTACCGCATCCATTACCCAGTCCACCAAATCCATTGGTGATCGGACAACGGTTAAAAATATTAGTATTACAACCATAGTCAAAGCTGCAAGTGGGTAGATGTTTTTCTCTATTACTGAGACGAAGCGGTAGTGGAGTGTATCCTCCTTAGTTAGTGTTTCTCCGCCGCGCATAATTCTCCAAGCCTCAAAGAGTATGGGTAGGCTCAATGCAGCAAGTGTAGGGTATAGGGCGTTCGGAATCATCATGTGATATATCGGTGCCCCGCCGCGCGCGTGGATTATCAAACCCATGAACTGATACATTAACGCTGGAATAAACAGGTAGGGTAGGTGTTCGATGGTGTTTTTTCCGTGTAGGAACCTGACTATCGCATATATTGTGCCGAATATCCCAACTGTCATGAATGCGTAATACGCCCCACCCCACCCCATCCTCAGAAGCAGGAATGCGAAGCCACAGAATACTGAATACATGATGCTTTTCCGATGCATTGAGGCGAAAAACAGGAAAAGCCCGGCGACCATGAAGAACATCCCCAATGCGTCGTCTTCGCTGTTGGATGCCACTGACTTCATGGCAAACGCTGGCGACAGCATAAGCATGAATGCTGCAGCCAATGCCGCTATTTTGTTGTATGGCTGCATCTCCGAAAACATCTCAGAGACGAGAAGGTACATTACGACGACAGTCAATGCTGATATGACACCTGGAAAAAGCATTGCCACATCATGTAGGCTCAAACCAAATGATTTGAATGCCAGCGCCAAGGTAGTATATGAGACAGGCGTGAACATTGCTGTCTTTTTCTGGTCTAAACCGAATGTCGGGTCGTTTTTTATGTAGGCGGCATCATTGCTGTGATATAACCCACCCCTTAGGGGATAAACTAGGTAGTCGTGTTCTGGGGGGTATCCGCTGTCATAGATGCCACGCATCCACTTGAAATGCCAGTAGGGGTCCAATGCCGCGAGGTAGTCCCCATTTGCAGGCACCATATGCAAAAGCATTGTCGAGAGGAATAACGCAGCCACTGCAGAAACCTCAAAAGACAGTTTCTTGTAGTATGACAGTGAATAGAAAAGTGCAAATATTGCAGCCACGAGTGTGAAGTAGTTGAAGTCGCCTGCGAGGAAGTTGTTCTGTTGGTTGGAGTAAAAGCTGAATAAGCCGGAAACTGCAACAAGTATGGGTATTCCATAAGACAATGAATTCTCCTTGTTCTGGAATATTGCGTAGCATGCAATCAAAGCCAGCATCCAAAGCAATGTGTGAGAGTTGTCGTGTAGTGTGCCACCATCCATCAGCGGCTTGACTGACGCGATAACCAAGGTTAGAATGGAGAGTATAATCAGGGGGTTGCCAATACCTCCAACAGGTATGTCGAACGATATGCCCTCGGTCTCTTGGGGTTTTTTGTTTTTAGCAGGCATTTTTTCTATTTGCCGAATCTTCTATCGCGGCTTTTGAAATCTGATATTATATCCTCTAAGTCCTTTTTGTCGAATTCCTGCCAGAGTTTGTCCACAAAGTATATTTCACTGTATGCAAGCTGCCATAGCATGAAGTTGCTGATGCGAGCCTCCGACGTCCTAATCAGCAAGTCAGGGTTTGATGGAACCCATAGGTTTTTCGACAGGTTTTCCTCAGTAAGTTCCTCCCCGGCAGCGACTATTTTCTTGGCTGCATATAGTATCTCCTGCCTGCCACCATATGCTATTGCAAGGTTTACTATGAAGTTGGTGTATTGACTTGTTGCAGAGACTAGTTTTCGAAGGTTGGAAACCATCTCAGACGCCAGCTCTTTGTTTTTGCTCACCGTCACTAGTCCATCCAAGTCTCCGCACACGTTTATCCTGATTTTCCGCTCATGCAAGTCCTTATCAGTTACTCCCTTCAGGGCATGCTTGTTAAAGACATTAAACAATGTGTTTAGTTCGGTTTCGCCCCTGCTTTGTATGTTCTCAAGAGATAATGCATAGATTGTAACCTCATTTACACCCAGGTCATGGCACCATTTCAGAAAGTCATAGAATTTTCCAATCCCCAAATCATAGGAGTTTAGGAGGTTTTCTATGTGTTTTTTGGCCATAAACCTACGGTTTCCATCAGGTATTAATCCAACATGCATTTTAGAACCAAAACATTATGTATCTAAGATATAAATTAGTAGTATATAACCATTGAAATGGCTGAAAACATCGTTTTGGATGCTTCGGGAATGCTTCGGTCAAACCATGACTTTAGAAGAGGCGATTATCTCATTCCAGAATGCGTCCTGCATGAGATAAAACTTGAAAAGGACCGGGATGCATTAGATGCTTCAGTTAGGGCAGGGTATGTCAGAGTTGCAGACCCAGTCGATGCTTCAAGGGAGGCTGTGATTTCAGCATCTAAGCAGACAGGGGACTATCCTGTACTGAGTCCTCAAGACATTGATGTCCTGGCCTTAGCTTACGAGAGAGATGCAGCTATAGCCTCTGACGACTACGCCATACAGAACACTGCTAAAAAACTCGGAATCAAAACACTATCCACGTGTGTGGAGGGGATAAAAAAGGAGATTATATGGTCTTATGTATGTGGCGGCTGCGGGAAAAAAGCCGACTCCACTGGAGTATGCGGGGTCTGCGGCCACAAGATATTAAGGAGAAAAAGTTAACCGAACCATTTCTGCTCTGTGGCGACCTTAAGGTATTGCATGTTTTTGTCTGAAACTGATTTTGCGGCAGTCAAACCCATGCTGACGCTGTGGTCCATGTTGTTGTATCTGTAGAGTCCATTCCTGCCGAAGAACCTGAGATTGCCTATGGACTTCATGTAGCCTATCACATCAGCCATGTGTTTCTTGTATTCTAAATCATATATGGGGTATCCGTGCTCCATCCTATGGACTGATGCACCAATGAACTGGCTTTTTTCGACGAGACCTGTTTTGACAGCATCATCCAATGCGGTTTCGGCAAGTTTTTCGTCTTTTTCATTCCATACCTTGTCTCCAACCTGGCATGTTATCTCAAAGGTCAGGCATGTTTTGCCGTGGGGTGTGTTTTTCACGTTGAAGTTCTTAGATTCGCTTAGCCTGTTTGAAGTGAACATCTGCTGGGGGAGATATATCCAGTGGTCGTCTGAGGCATGTTCCTTTTCCAGAAACAGTGTGACGAAGACGATGGCGCGGAACTTGAGTTTTTTCGCTGAAGACAAAACATTCTTTGGCGCGGATGGAGTTGTAAACCTGACAAAGTCGGTGAGCGGGATGGTTGAGAATACCAGGTCATTCTTTGCTATTTTTACGCTGCCACCTTCGTAGTCAATGGATGAGATTTTTGAGCCCTTCAAGTGTATCTTCTTCACAGGCGACGAAGTTATTACCTTTCCGCCTGATTTTTTGATGCTCTTGACATATGCGTTCGAAAGACCGCCAATGCCTCCTTTTTTCGGGTAGTTGAATTTGCTGACATAGGTCCGGGGTGTGTCGCCTGATTTGAAGAGGGTTTTCATAACAGTATCCCAGAGCGAAAGAAGCGTTATTCTCTGCGCAGCCCAGTCTGCACTTATTTGGGTGCACGGCATACCCCAGGTTTTTTCGGTGTAGACTTTAAAGTAGATTTCATAGAGTTTCCACCCGAACCTGTTGACTACCCAGTCTTCGAAGTTAGAGTCTGAAGATGTTGAAAGAGCATTTTTTACCTTTATGGTGAGGTAGTCGATGATGATTTTTACCATAGTGTGCAGTGGCATGTTGAATATGGCGTTTCCGACCTTCAGTGGGTACTCGAAGAACCTGCCTTCCAAGAGTATTCTTGATTTGCGTATTTTCTCCTCGACCTCGCCGTTTAATACGTTGACGAAGTGTTTGTTTAACTCTTTATCTGAGGAGTGAAACCTATGCGGTCCAAGGTCGTAGGTGTATCCCTTTTCTGTGAAGCTTTGGGCTAGGCCCCCCACTTGGTCCAGAGCCTCAACAACTATTGTTTCAACGCCGTCTTTTGTAAGCTGATATGCGGCGCTCAGTCCTGCAAGCCCGCCACCAAGCACATAAACCCTCATTTTCAATAAGATATTAAGTTAGTAGATATATGAGGGATTCTATTTTAACCTTTTCCCCAGGGTGAATGAGTAGGCTACCATGCGCCAGTCCGTAAATACGTCAACGGAGGTATGTCTGGACTCATTCCATTCAACGGGAACCTCCAGTATTTTAATGCCTTTTTTTTGAGCTCTAAGAAGCATTTCAGTATCCCATGCCCAACCGCGGTTCAGGGTTTTGTCATATCCCATCTCATCAATTAATTGAAAAAGCACTTCTCTCCGGAAGGCCTTTAACCCGCATTGGTGGTCTATGATTTTCGAACCGATGTAGTGCCTAATAAAGTATGATGACATCCTGCTGAACACATCCCTCCAAATCTTTCTTTTGATTTTGGACTGCGGAAGATATCTGGAGGAGATTACGATGTCGAATTCATCAAGTAGTTTGAAAAAGCCGGGCAGATACGCTGGTTTCACAGACAGGTCTGCGTCGATGTATGCGATTTTATCGGCTTCGGATTTGCGCATGGCATCTGCAAGGTTTTCTCTGCGTGTCGGCCCGAAGCCATAGCTTACGCAGTCAACTCCTATTTCCGAGCATATCTTCGCTGTTTTGTCTGTTGATGCGTCATCGACGACGGTCAACTTGCAGTCTAAACCCTTAAGCGCCGCCGCAACTGTCGAAACAGTTGCTTTGATTATTTTTTCCTCGTTGTATGCTGGAATGTAGACGGAATGCATATTTAATATTATGGGATATTATGCATATACATTTAAGGGTGTTTAAGTGGGTAAGGACGTTATGGAGGAGAGGACTGCATTGCTTCTTTTTGTAATCTCATCAACCGTCTTTTTTGCCTCGACATCAGGTATTTACTCCTCAAACGACGGAAGCCACTTGGCTCTTGCTAAATCCATATACCACAACCACACATTCACAATAAACTCCTTTGCATACCTGACTGGGGGGATAGACTATTCAACATACAATGGAGACATCTACTCTGACCGGGCGCCAGGCATGGCATTAGCAATTATTCCATTTTATGCCTTAGGTAATGTGTTTTCTGGCATACTGCCGATGCCCGCATACTATCGTGGGTGGGAGGGTGGAGACTCCCGGATGTTTTTGACTTTTCTTTTGACAAACATGGCTGGCGGGGTTTGTGTCTTACTGGTTTATTTGACTGCTAAAAGGCTTGGTGCGCAGGAGCATGGAGCCGTTGTCGCAGCATTGACTGCAGGGTTTGGGACGCTAGTTTGGAAGTACTCGATAAAGATGTACTCCCACAGCCTGTCGGCTGCGCTTTGCATGTTGGCGCTATATCTTGCGGTAACGTTGACTGACTTGAGGAAACAGAGGATAATGGGTTATGCGCTTTTTGGTGTATTAGGTTACCTGCCTTTGCTGGAGTATCCGAATGCCATATTGTCTGTGGTCTTTTTGGCGTATCTCTTCTTAAGCAGGAAGATACGAGTCGTGCTGGATGAAACAAACATGAAGGCTATTGCATGTTTTATGGTGCCTGCCCTTTTGATTCCATTTTATAATTTCGTAAACTTTGGGAACCCATTGACTCCGGCTTATGTCTACTCCCCGCATCACGCATGGGTTGCGGACTTAACAGACTCCGGCCCCATAGTTGAGGGCATATTGGGTCTGACGCTGTCGAATGAGTGGGGGGGTTCTAAGTTGGGTGCTGACGGAGGGGTTTTCCTCCTGTCTCCTGCATTGCTTTTGGGAGTTCTTGGATTCGTAACATTGTATCGCAAGAGAAAATATGAGGTTTTGCTCATATTTGCTTTGTTCATTTTGCATCTCATCTTCTACGGCAGGTTTAAGACATGGTGGGGAGGAGGTGACTTTGACACGCGCTATATGCTGGCTGTGACTGTACCGCTTGCCATTGGGGTGGCTTTCTGGATGGATGACCTAGTTGGCAGGTTAAGGTGTGAATTCATGAAAACCCTCTTTCAAGGTATCACATGGGTTCTGATAGCTTTTTCTATTGTGGGTGTGGCTGAGGATGTGAGCCAGCTTGAAGGCCCCAAGTGGAGGTATTTTGATTTTCCGGCAGTGCATCCGTCAGATATTTCCACTACAGTTGATGCTGTTTTCCCGAATATGTGGAGAATACCAGTCTACTTCGGATTGGTAGCTATTGCATACGCTATTTCCTCAGCCGTTCTGAAGAGGCTGCCGGGCTTGTCTGGAAGGGATGTGTTGGGCCTGAAGAAGGACCATGTGATATTTGGGCTTTTTATCTGTGGTCTTATCCTGATTTTGCTTTTCAGCAGCCAGCCTAAGATGGGATATTCTGTGAGAAATCTAAGGTACTCTGACAACCTGCTGGAGTGGTATAGGGGAACCCCACCATATACGCTCAAAGGAGATACCATGTATGTGAAGGGTGTGGTTGACGTCTCAGGCATGGGGAAGGTAGTGCTGGATGTGTCGGCAAAGGATTGCATCAGAAAAGTCTATGTGAATGAGCGGATGGTTGAGGTTATCAAGGAGGGTGAATGCAGTCCATGCATGCATTGTGCCGAGGGTAAAATGGACATAACACCCTATCTTAGGATGGATGGGCAGAATCTGATAGGCTTTGAGATACAAGGTGTTGGCGATACGAGTGAATTCAATGTCAAATGATGTGTTCAGCCTTGTCTTTGAGAAGCAGGTACATGCCGACAGTTTCGTTGACTTCAATTTTTTCGTCTTTTTTGTATGGCCCCCAGGACGAACCCAGAAGGTCAAATGATGGGACGTCCGAGGTAATGGCTATTTTGAAGCTGCTGCCCTTGAATGCCACGGCATGAACGAGGGGGTTGAATGTCTCGAGTGACTTTGTCTTTTTAGCTAAAAGGCCTGAGCCTCCGTGTATGGTGTCTGGGACTCGTATGAGACGGGATATGTCTGCAGTCACCTGCCGGTCTTCATCTGTCACAGCCAACGCCCGCTTTTTGATTTCAGCCCTGACATGCGAGCCTATGTTTTCCCAGAATGCCTTCCAGTTTCCTATGCGCAGGTTTCCTAGGTACTCCTCACGTTTGGCTTCAAGTTCTGCTGCTCTTTTTGCGCCGACACCCCTTATTTTCATGAGCTCTTCTTGTGGAAGTGATAGTATCTCCTCTGCCACAGCATATATTCGCTTGCCCCATCCTGTGCTTTCAGAGGTAGGTCCTACGAATTTTTTGTCTACTAGAATGTTTTTGCCACGTATGAACTTGACGCCTTTTGCACTATCTTCTGTCTTCAGGAAAAAGTCAAGGTCTAATCCGACGCCACCTATATAATCTATTATCTCCCGTCTTGAGTCTGAATCTAGGCTTTTCACATCGTCTGCGACGACGTGTATGTGGTATCCTTTGCTGCCTGAGAAATTGACTCTGACGTCTTTTTTTGAGTATCCGAAGTCGTCATATAGGAAGTCCAAAAGCCTAAGAGCTTCAGACGTTACCTCGTCTATTTTTCCCTGGGTGAGGTATTCCATTGGTTTGTCCAAGTCGAATATGAGGTCTGCACCAAGCCACTGCTTGGATTCCATGCTCTGCTCTGGAAAGCCATAGTATGCTGCTGAGTAGGATATGTAGTAGGGGGCTTCAATTTTGAGGTATTGATTGAATGCCTTCTCCGAAGGGAAGCTCCTGTGTCGGAACTTGATTTTATCGTCTAATGTGCCTATGCCAAACTCTCTCCTGTGGACTGCGTCTGGGGCTCCGACGTTGTTGACCCAGTAGTATTGCTTGAATTTCTTCCTCAGAAAGATTTTGGTGTCTGCCTCCACTCTAGAATTCCTCCCGAACCATGTTTTCTGAGCCCTCGAGTTTTTCAGGAACCCTAAATACTTTGCCGGAGACTATGTCATAAATGAGAGGAAGCAAAGAAACTTCTCCGTTTTTTATCTTTTCCTGTGTCTGGGGATAGTGGACGGTGAGGAAATCATCTACTGACTGCATCTGCATCCTAAGTCCTTCCTCAACTATCAACTGGTGTGTTTTCTCCTTTTGGAGGTTTAGTTTGTTTGAAATCAGGTAGTCTGTCACCTTTGTTTTGGCTTTTCCTCCCCCGTATTCATGCATGTGGTTTCTGATTTCTGACTCGACTTCGGTTTCCAAAGACATGTATCCCCCGCAGTGGGTGTGGTGGAGTAACATTATGTATTCTGGATGGAGGTGGTTTAGTGCGTACACAAGCGCCGCCCTCGCCTCGTCAGAGAATAATCCCCCTATGTTTTTAGCCTCAAAAATGCTGCCGGGTGCGTTTAAGTCAAAGATTTCATGGACGCTGACGCGTGAGTCAGAGCAGGATAGGCAAAATATTTTTGGGTCCTGGTAGCCTGAAAGCTTTCTCCTCACGGTCCTGAAATGTTTGAGATGCTTTTTCCATCCGCTTTCTAAGGTTGTTATCTTCAATTGAAACACCTGATAAATTATCATTAATGTAACATAATATAAGTTATGGATGACGTGGACAGGAGAAATATCTGCATTATCTTATTGTTGGCTTTGTCTGTCAAGTTGCTTCTGGTCTCGTCAGTGTATATGTTTGGTCCACAGGACATAATGGCACATGTTGGCATTCCAAATAATATGGTCTATGCAACATGGAGTATATTAAACATGTCCTTTGAAGGCAGGGGCGTGGTTGAGAAATTGGGTTATTCGCATGATTCTGTGGGATTGATTAATGCCGCGGTTGAGGGGTATCATGATGATTTGAGAGAGCCGGGAAACACTTGGGAGAAATCATTTCATGGCAAGTGCCTTTTCAATTGGCCGTTCGTGTATCCGCTTTTGAGTGGGGTGTTTTCCGTTTTTTTCGGATATGTCGTCTCCGGCTTGGTCATCGCTAATATTTCGTCTTTTTTTGCTGTGTCGTTTTTTTATTTCATTGCAAAAAGGTATGTGGGGGGTAAGAAGGCTCTGTATTCAACAGTGCTTTTGATGTTTTACCCCTATAACCTCACTTTTTTCACTGTGTCGTATGCTGAGCCGCTTTATCTTGTTTTTGTGCTTTTATCGTGGCACTACTTCATGGAGAAGAAATACGCATCATGCGGTTTTTTTGCGTTGGCTGCTTCTTTGACTAGATATCCTGGGGTGGTTTTATTTTTGATGTATTCTGTTTTGATGCTCTACAACGGCAGGGGGGGTGGGATTTGGAAGGGCTCATGTGATGTGCTGAAGATTTGCGTGTTTGTAATACCAGTGTTGTTTTGGTTTTTTTTCAGTGAGTCTGTCACTGGCTTGGCATTGTCTGAGTTGCCTTCTTACTGCTATGAAACGAATGCTTACGCAATTAGGACGTTTTTATCTAATCCAGTTTCGGTTTTGTTTTTATATTTCGCATGTGTTGGTGTGGTTTTTCTAGGTAAGAAAGACAAACAACTTAGGGTATATGCTTTGTCGTTTATCTTGCTTCATCTTTTGTTTTTCCGCAGTTCAACAAGCAGATATTTGGGTGTTATTTGGCCTTTATTCATTTATTACGGGTCAAAACTTGACAGGACTGACTTGATATTCTGCTGCGTTGGTTTTTTGATAATGGGTGTGGTAAACACGGTTGCGCATTCAAATTTTATCCCATTGATATTCTGACGGCGTGTGTAGCGTAAAAAGGGATTAATTAGTTTGATTCCTAATTAGTGGTAAGATGGTTTTGGACTATCAAAAGCTTGGTTTCAAATGCGGTATTGAGATACACCAGCAGGTTGACACCCACAAATTGTTTTGCCCGTGCCCTTCTGTGATTAGGGATGAGTGCCCTGACGTTTCTGTTGAGCGGCGGATGAGGGCGGTAGCTGGGGAATTGGGAAACATAGACCCTGCTGCATTGCATGAGTTTCTAAGGGGTAGGAGATTGGTTTATGAGGCGTACAGGGACAGTAACTGCCTGGTTGAGTTGGATGAGGAGCCGCCGCATCCAGTAAACAATGATGCATTGAGAATCTGCCTGGAGGTTGCGCTTTTGTTGGGTGCGAAACCTGTTGATGAAGTGCATGTGATGCGAAAGACTGTCATAGACGGCTCAAACACTTCTGGGTTTCAAAGGACCATGTTGGTGGCTGAAGACGGCGTTTTGGAGACGAGTTTAGGTCCTGTCGGCGTCCCAACAATATGTTTGGAGGAGGATGCTGCGAGGATAATATCTGAAGAAGGGGGTGTCGTGCATTATCGCCTTGACAGATTGGGGATACCTTTGATTGAGTTGGCGACCGATCCTGTGATAAAGTCTCCGGCGCATGCGAGGGAGTGTGCTGAAAAAATCGGGTCAATCCTTCGGGCGACTAAGGTGAAGAGGGGTTTGGGGACAATAAGGCAGGACATTAACATTTCAATAGCTGACGGGAACAGGGTTGAGGTTAAGGGAGTCCAGGATTTGAGATTGATTTCAAAGGTTGTTGAGGGGGAGGTAGAAAGGCAGGTGATGTTATTGGAGGTCTTGAAAAGACTGAATGAATCTGGAGTAAATAAAAAAGATTATGACATCGAAGCGGTTGATGTCACATCCTGTTTCATGGACACTAAATCAAATGTTATAAAGACCGCATTGGATGTGGGGGGTGTTGTTTTGGGTGTTAGGCTCGCAGGCTTAAAAGGCCTTTTGAAGGGGAAGTTCGGGCCGCAGATTGCCCAGTATGCGAGGGCGATGGCTGGCGTTAAGGGCATATTCCACGGTGATGAATTGCCGGGATACGGCATAAGCCCGGGTGAAGTAGAGGATATAAAGAAGACGTTGAGTATAGATGGCAGCGACTCTTTTGCTGTTGTTTCAGGCCCCAAAGACCAGTGTGTGAAGGCTTTAGATGCTGTCTTGAATAGGTGTAGGATAGCTTTGGATGGCGTGCCTGTTGAGACTAGGCGTGCGAAAGACAATGGTTCCACGGAGTTTATGAGGCCGCTGCCTGGTAGTTCCAGGATGTATCCTGAAACTGACGAACCCCTGGTTAGGGTATCTCATGAGTATGTTTTGAAGATTAAGAAGAGTCTGCCGGAGCTTCGTGAGGATAGGGCGAAAAGGTATGTTGATTTGGGTTTGTCTGCGGAGCTTGCGAATCAGCTTTCAAAGGACGGGAAGAACACGTTGTTTGAGGAGTACGCTGAAAAATATGGCGGCGTGGATGCGACAACGGTTGCAACAACTTTGACGTCTACGACGAAGGAGGCTGAAAAAAGGTATGGTGTTGACTCATCCAATATTTCGAGAAGACACTATGATGAAATATTTGATTTAATCTCAAGGGGCGTCATATCAAAGAATGTGCTGGCGCAGGTGATTGCTGAGGTATGCAAAAATCCAGGGAAGAGCGTCAGAGACCTGGCTTCAGAAAAGGGGTTGACGACACTGTCTTCTGATGAACTTGAGAAAATAGTCGAAAAAATCATTTCAGAAAACCAAGACTTGAATAGGGGGCAGTTGATTGGTAAGGTCATGGCGGAAGTCAAAGGTAGGGCGGATGCAAAAGACGTCGCAGACTTGATTAAGACAAAATGAGGGGTTTGGACAGGAATGAGAAAATACTTGTTGTTTTGATTATTGCATTGAAGTTATTTGCTGGTTTTTTCATCGCATACTCTGACGTCTGGGATGTCGGAAGACTGCTTGACATATCCAGGGAGAAGATAGAGCGTAACTGGAAGATTTTGGGTTATGAGTTGGTACAGCGGCCGTTGATTGAGAAGCTTGGTTATTCATTTGATTCCATATCTTATGTGGGGATTGCCAGGCAGGGTTATTCCACATCATTTGATGACTCAAGTGATGGTCTTTTTGTTGCGTATACTGTGAATTCCCTTTGCCTGTATAACTGGCCGCCACTGTACCCTCTAATGATATGGTTTGCGGCGGGGTTGTTGGGATATCTGCCGGCGGGGTTGTTTGTCTCGAACCTTGCGTCTTTGGCGGCAGTGATTGCCTTTTACAGGGTCGCAACGGAGTTTATAGGATGTAAAAAAGCCTTTTACGGGTCAGTGCTGCTTATGGCTTATTCGTATAATGTCATGTCTTTTCTAAGCGCATATAGTGAGCCGGTATACCTTGTTTTTTCTATTTTATCATGGCGAGAGTTCACCAGGAAAAGGTATTTCAGCTGCGGACTGTTATGTCTTGCTGCGGCATTAACAAGATATGTGGGGCTCATGTTGTTTCCCATATATTCTGTCTTGTATTTGATGGAGAAAAAATTCAAATTCAATAGGGGGATATTGAAGGATTTGACGTCGATGAATTGGTTTTTGGCGGGGGTGTATCTTTGGATGTTTCCGTTGGCTAAGTATCAGATTGGGTATTTTGCATCAGAGATTATGGATTTGTGCTATGGGCGGGGGGTGTTTACTGGCTTGGGTTTTTTGACGAACAGCATCTTTGGCTTGTCGCTTTTGTATTTTGCAGTACTTGGAGCATATTATCTGAAGGACATCGACGCAAGACTTAGTCTTTTCTCATTTGCGTTTCTTGTATTTCACATTGCAGTATTTGGGCCCATGGATTCTATTGGGAGATACATTGGCGTCATATGGCCTCTTTTCATTTATTTTGGCAATAGATTTGACAGGACTGACGTGGTTTTTTTCCCGTCATTGCTTTATATTTTGGGTTGGGTGGTGTTGGTACTTCATTCAAACCTTGTCGGACTTACGTAGTCCTTCGACATGAGATATCCTAAGTCTGGCGTAGAGTTCCCGGGGTCTGACTTCTTCCCTCATGCCGTAGAGCTGGAATAATCGGTGGAGTTTTTTCCTGAGTCTTTTGCCTTCACCGTCCATGTCTGTCAGTATAGCTGCGGTTCTCGCCTCAGATATCGCCTCCACGGTTTCGGCAAGGCTTTGTCCCTTGTTCAAAACGACTATTGAGTCGGGGTCGACGCCCAACGCTATCAGCGCCCGCTCGTCTGATTCTCCCTCGACTATGACTAGGGAGTCTATGGAGTCGAGGAATTCCTGGAGTTCGTCTGAATTCATTTCTTATATTTTTGTACGACAAATTTATTATTGAATATTATGTCTGCGAAACTTAGGAAAAAGCTTTTGAAGCAGTTATTGAAAAGAGATTTGATTGACGGGAGGGATGCAGATATATGTGAGTATTACATGCACTATCATCCGGAGACGTGGGTGGATAAGGTCTCATCCATTTCAAACACCCTAAAACCTGGGTTTTTCAAGTTTTTGGCTGAGTATGAAGACCTTGAGTATGTCCAGTACGTGGTTCTCAGGAAAAGCAAGAAACTAGTGGATAGTTTCCCCCTTGAATTGGTTGAAAAACACAGGATACTGCCGTTGGATATAAGGAAAACGTCGATAGTCGTTGCCACATGTAATCCCTTCAAAAAGATAGAGCATGAGGTGAGGGAAAAGACTGGAACAAAAGCCAAGATAAAATACGCCGTAGCAACACCAAATTCAATAGACAAGATAATCGAGGAGATAATACCTAAGAAAGAGAAATCCCAGTCAATACTTGAAAAAATAAAGAAAAATTTAAACCTTTGACTATGTGATTCCTCCCGGAAAGCCCCTTAATCAATAACCTGTAGCATACAAAAAAATAGTTCAAGTCACGCCTTCGGCAACCAACACAGAGTTCAAGTCACTAACAATATCTTTTTCTTGCTTTTCGTTCAATCATATCTTTTATTTCCTGTAAGCATTTCCTTTTATTAATTGGTCTATCGGTTAGTTATATTAAGATGCCAAGAGAGGTTATTGGTAGTGAGCAGAGTGGCCAGAGGGTGGCTATTATCGATACTACTAATGAATTTCCTTCAACTAAGCCCATTGGGTTTTTCCAAAGATTATCTTTTAGAAGGAGGAATACGGAAATAACTCCTGATGATACAACAATCTATCCGGATATCAATAGGACATGGAGCATCCTAAAAAAAGAATATGGGGAATTTAAAGATTTTATAGTTGGCTACTTAAGCGATGAAGAAGGTGCAACCGCATCAACATCAAAATTCCAAGTACCTTTAGGGACTGGTGGCAGAAGAGATAAACCAACAATA
>JAHIYG010000059.1 GCA_018815265.1 Candidatus Altarchaeota archaeon
TGGGAAAAGAATACCGGGGTATGCCCGAATTCCTAAAAAGACTAGGCATCGCACCCACACATTACATACTCAAAGGCTATTTCTACGACCGCCCAGGAGACCTCCGCATAAGGAATGTAGACCAGAAGGCAATAGAACTCACATTCGGAGTATTTATGGGGATAGATATAGTGCCACCGATGGAGTTTCTAAGCATGATAGTGGAAACCGCAAAAGGAATAATGCCCGAACACTGCAAAGACCCAAACTATGTCAGGCTCATACCCATGGTCACAGATATGGGAAAAACCACACTGCAGGAGTGCCTTGGTGAACTGCAGGCTAGACAGGATCAAGTAACTCAACTCCCAGGAAAAGGAGTGCAGGAACTAATGCTAGTCGAAGACACAGGAGAAGGCAAGGTTGTAAAAGACGATGAAACATGCATGTTAGCCATGTATTACCCGAGAAACGCAGACAGAACGCAAGTCGGACAATGGATGGAACAACAGATGACACAAATCTAATTTGTTAAGGGGGATTCACTGACAAAAAGTGCTTTTTATATCTTCTTTCTCAGGTTTCAAATTACTACCCATGTAGATTTTAGCATTAAATGACCTGCTTTTCCCCCTCAACCAACCACCCTGTTCCTCGCCCCCAGTATCAACAACCCAGTTAGTTGTCTCAGGCTGCCCAACCCCCCTGACACAAGTATCGCCAACAGTCGTAAGCGCCCCGGACTTTAGAGTCCATACCCCGCAATCAAAGTTATCATCTGACCAGATAATACTCGGCAGTTCGACCCTTGCCCCAACCGGCCCCTGCGCCGTCCCTTTCACAGTCGCCCTGACAGAATCCAGTTTATTCCCGTATTTATCTGCCACAGCATTCAACGTGCAGGTAAAGGATGTGATTCTCACATCAAACACCTTCAGAGGCTCTTTAAGAGTTGAAGTCGTCGTAGATTTTATAGTTGACGACGTGGTTGACGACGTGGTTGACGTCGTCTCTACATCGAATCCATCCACACATGGGTAGGGAGCACTGAATATGACCCAACCAGTATATGGAACATTCACTCCTCCACCCAACAGGGACACAGCCAACCAATAGGTGTCAGACATAACAAAACAGTTCAACTCATCAGCCTTAACCAATGCCAGACAAGTGTACCTAACAGGATTATACCATTTGTATGAGTTCAGGCAGTCACTCTTTTGCACTACGTAGTTTGACATACAGGCTGCATCCAGGTCCTGGTTGAACTCCTCATCACACTGCTCCTGACTGTTGCGGGTTGTCCTGCAGAACTCATAGCAGCCGTCATGGTCATAGCAGGCAAGATTGAAACTAGCACCCCCATAGTGTTCGTTCGGGACGCTGACACGCCCTTCAGCCCCACAATAATTCACATCTGGATTATACGACCCAAAACCACATGCGACGCCAGCCAACAAAGCCAACAATATAAAAACCAAAACATTACTCCAGGATACAATAAAACGCCCGAATAATATTCCCATACAATACACTCGATGGTCTAGATAACCCACCCATTTGCGCGATAAATACTGTGGACATACGCATTATTAACCAAATAAACCTCCAATAAACACATATCACCTATATATGTATGGCATTCCCTTTTTCTATATAAATGACTGTCAAAGAAACAGTAAAGACTAGCTGCGGGCCTGCTCCAGACGTAGAGACACTAGAGATTAGAAGGCATCTAGACCCAGTATTTCGCACCATGTCACCCGAACAAGTTAGTGAGTCATCACAGTTCCTGCCTAAACTGGTGACTGCAGGACACGCCTACGCAGGCGACGGCAGAGGACTCAACGGATTCAGGTACGACCCAGTAGAGAAAAAAATCAACGCAACAGTAGGCATCAACCCCATGGAAGTCAGGACAGTCCGGTTTCTGAAGTTAAAAGACAGAAGATACAGCCAACACCTGATAGACGCCTTTGGATTCCCATTCCACACAGATCAAGACGCCACAATACCCTTCTGGGGAAACATATACATGGGAGGGAAAAAAGCAACAGAAGAACAACTAAAGCAGCTAGGCATTGAAGTCGTTAAAAACCCCGATGGAACAGACAAAACATACGAAATGACATCATACCGCTACAGACGTAAACTATACCTTCCAGGTGAATTCCAATTCGTGGTTGTCAAAGCCCATGAAACAGCTCCAGGCAACCCCCCATCAACCATAATACACCCAAGACACAGGATAGTATCAGACCCCCGCATCCTAGAAAGCCACATACGGCACTTCGAACCCAGTACATCAGAGGAAACAATCAAGAAACTACATGCGGAAGCGCATGAGAGAATCACACAACAGCATAGTACGCGGGGCGTACATGAGGATCTCAAGACATACTTGGGAGAAAACCTCACTCACGAATACATACTGACGCTTGGGGAATACGTCGAAAAAAGACACCACACCGCAGAAGTCAGAAGGGGATGCGCAATAACCTTTGGGGGAACAGGAAGCGAATACTACGGACACCTAGAAAGAATTAAAGCAGACGGAAAACCAACCATGGATGAAGGAGAGGTTGTGACAATAACCGGAGAGTTAGCAACACAACTATCTGACAAAGGCGTATTTGTCGGGAAAAAACAACTCGTCGAAGCCAAAGCAAACGGAGCATTCCTAGATGAAGCCCACCAGCCTGAATTCAGCGGAGTGCCCATCGGTGTGTGCGGTGTAGAGGAGAATGGAAGGGTCGAAAGGGACAAAACACTCATGGAAGAAGGTGCAGCACTGTCTGAAATAACAGTCGACGTAATACCACTCATAGAAAAACATGCGGTTGACAGAGTATTCACGCCGCAGAAGATGGCACAGCAAATGCACCCCTCAATAGATGATGGAACAGAAACACCAAGTCTCTATGTACCGGTGACGATTGTAGTAGACGACACACGAAGACTACATGAAGTGACTTCAAACCCCTTGACATACATGAAATACGTCACAGAAAGATACCTAGAGGTGGAAGACAGACGGAAGGCTGCAGAAATCATCGCAAAACTCGAAAAGGAGGGAGTAAAAAAACCGGATAAACCATCGCCTGTCACAGCGCTGGTGAAATACCAGGGAGGAGACCCGGGAGAAGTGGAGGTTGAAGGTTTGAATCCGAAAGAAGTCCTGCTATTGAACCTCATGTATGCAACAGCCAGGAAAAAGCATATTGAGGCGCTTTCAAGAAATATAGGGGCAAACATGAGGGCTGCAATCAAGGCTAATCTAGCAGAGAGGAAACACGCTGAGATAATACAAAACCTAAGTCCGGAAGGGGCCAGGGCAGACACAGGAGACTTTAGGAAAACCTCCTCGCCTGGAGAGCGTATGGATGCGATAGCACAGTCAGTCAACACAGTAAGACAGTACATGCTCGCAGACACAATACTTCCGCAGGTTGGGGGAGTCACAAAAGACCAGGAAAACCTATTCCAACTATGGGTTGGCGCCCTACTGCAGACAGTCGAAAAAACAGGGCTGGACCCAATAGCATATTTGAGAAGCCATGAATTCAAACAGTTCATGGTGCAGTTCCTAGGCGGTGCAGAAGCAAGAAACCACTACCACAGAGCAAACACTCAAATAGAGACTGCATTCGCAGGCACAAGAAACATCGACATGGGAACTGCAGTACAAATGGTAGGGGGTGTGATGCGGACGTTATTTAATGAATTCAACAGCCAACAAGAAGGAGAACACATGATGGACCGCGTCGAAGCCCTGCAACAAAGCCCCCTGGCAAAAAAGACGTCAGCAGTCAACAGCACCAAGGCACATACAGAATACGGATTAGAACACTTCACCGCAGCAGATGGAACCAAAATGGTCACGCCCTCACAGTTCACCGGAGCATTCGATCAATTGATTGGCGAGTTCCAAAGCCTGCCGGAAAGCTTCTACAGACACAGCTGGTGGGAAAGCGAAGACGAAAGACGAGAATATTTCAGACGAACCCAACAGAGGATGACACGGTTTCTAGACGACTCAATAGGCATGCTGGCAGGCGAAAAAAACGGTTTCGAAGCAGTTGGGTGGGAAAAAACATACGTCTTCAGGCATGCCGGCGGAGAACTATACGGGGGAAATGACTGGGAAAACAAGGAACCCCACAGGCCAGGAGAAGAGATACATTTGGTTACAGAGCCTACAGAAGACAGGAGGACACACCACCTAAGCGACAAAATGATAGACATAATGTATGCCGACGATGAAATAGGGCAGAAAATCGGGCCTGAAAGAAATGATAGACGCCTTGCAGCAGAGATACTGAAAGACCTCAGGAGGACACTCACAGAATTCGACTGGGGAAACACAACAGAAGAGAGAGTGGAAGACCTCGTCTACGCATATGACAAAACATGCGAGATACGAAGGCTATTCGAAAGAAGAGAACCGCCCCTAAGAAGCAGAGACACATTCGGGTTGATGTCACTCGGATTATTCAGCGAGCGAGAAGAGCCAGTAAACGACTACCACGGCGGAGAAACAGACTACATGTACGGAAAAATAGAAAAACCAGGGGAAAGACAAAGACGAGAGAGGCAGAATAGATACAGGTACGACTGGTTAGATATTTAAATTCCCAATAATTATTTGTTCCTATGCGGAAGCTAGTTTTTGTTATCTTATTTGTGCTGGTCTCCACAGCCTGCCTGGAAAAAGAAACAGAAAAAGGAGATACTGTTGTAAACAGGCTTGTGGACCTCGGATACCTATCTGAAACAGACATTGCAGAGGAGGACATTGGGAAAGCCAATGTATTGAGCTACAAAAACACAAGCTACAGCGGACTCACCATGTACTGCAACATGGACATCGACATCGCATACCTCATGGACATGAAAGGAGACATAATACACGTAATCTCAGCAGGACAAGGAGGCGGATGCACCCTAGCCGAACCAATAGACGAAAACAGCTTCCTCTTCCTCATAAAGGAGACGGCACTGGTCAAGGTGGACTGGGAATCCAACATAATATGGAAGATAAACGACATATTCCACCATGACATGACAATAGGGGAGAACGCAACCATATACGCACTCACGCAAGCAAAGATAAACAATTCACTGGTGAGCCCAGGAAAAGAGATAACAGAAGACTACATAACCACAATAACCCCCGATGGAAAAATAGTTTCGAAACTGTCGTTTTCAGAGTTATACAGCAAAAACCCGGAACTACTTAAAATGGTCGAGGGCGCAGAAGCAGACGTATACCACGTCAACAACGTCGAATACATACCCCAAGACATAGTATACAGTGAAAACCTCACATTCAAAAAAGGCAACATACTCGTGTCAGTCAGAAACACCGACACAATAGGAGTCGTAGACCTGCAAAAGAGAGAAATGATATGGTATTGGGGACCAGGCACACTAAACCACCAACACAACCCCTCGATGACGCCAGACAACAACATACTAGTCTTCGACAACAACCCAGAAAGAGGGTATTCAAGCATAGTAGAAGTCAACCCAGCAACAGAAGAAGTAGTGTGGGAATACTTTGGAGACCCACCGAAAAGTTTCTACTCTGAAAAAATGGGGTCAACTCAGAGGCTCGAAAACGGCAACACACTAATTACAGAAAGCTACAAAGGACACGTCTTCGAAATAAACCATAAAAAGGAGATAGTATGGGACTTCTGGGACCCACACATAAACCACGGAAAAAGAAAGACAATGTATAGGGCGACAAGACTCCCCAAAGGATTCAAAGGGATAAATGTGGAATACACAGGAGATACCACGCCAGTGAAACCAAACATACTGGAAGTCTGCAGCATGCTCAAAAGGCAA
>JAHIYG010000060.1 GCA_018815265.1 Candidatus Altarchaeota archaeon
TTGCCCAGTACAGACATGATTGTCGGCTGATATTTCTTGTTTGAATAAAGAACCTCCCTCACACATCCATCTGCAACAATGCTTCCACCTGCCATGATGCATGCCCTCTTGCAATGCGCAGCTATTGAATCAATGTCATGCGTCACCAAAACTATTGTCTTGCCCTTTTTCCAAATCCTTTCCAAGACGCCCATCATGTTCTTTTTCCACGCGATATCAACTCCCCTCGTCGGCTCGTCAAAGACTACGACTTCAGGGCCAGATACGATGACTGACGCCAGCGCACAAAGTTGGCGCTCCCCGCCCGAAAGGTCGCGGGGATACCTGTCCTTGAGATGCGCGATACCCAGGAACTCAAGCGTCTTCAGCGGGTCTGCCGTGACACCAAGATTATCCAATGTGAACATGAGTTCGTCGTAGACTGTGTCCGAGAAAAGGTACTCGTTCGGATTCTGCGACACGTACCCCACTGTCTTTGCGATTTCTTCGGTCTCAAATGAGGCAATGTCTTCGCCCAAGACATGCACACTTCCTGAGTCTGGTTTCAAAAGTCCGTTGAAGTGTTTGACCAGCGTTGTTTTGCCGCAACCGTTTGCTCCGATTACAGCTAGAAAATCACCCCTGCATATGCCAAGGTTTATGCCAGACAAAACAGGCACGTTCTTGAATGACTTGGACAACCCAATGACTTCGATGATTTTCTCCCCGGAGTTGAGCGGCTTATCCTTTGGGATTTTTTTGTATCGTAGGTTACGGAATGCCTTCTTCGCAGAGGAGTAATTTGTGGGCGTCCTGATGTCGTATCCCCTTTTATCGAGTGCTATAGACAGTTCAGTATATGATGGCCTGTTTTTCATGGATTGCATCACATCAGCTGGTTTTCCGAATGCCATGTTGTCCATGTCAAATAATTTGTCAGCTAGGTGAAGCAGCCTCTCAATCCGATGCTCTGACAATATGATTGTTGCGCCTTCTTTCTTTAGCCTATTTAGGTTTTGTATGAACTCCTGCGTAGACTCTGGGTCAAGCTGGGATGTCGGCTCGTCAAAAAGCAGGATACTTGGCGTCATAGCCAATACAGAGGCTAAAATGGTCTTTTGCTTTTCCCCGCCTGATAGGGTTTCCACCTGCCTTTTCATGAGTTTTTCCAGTTTGAACCTTTTTGAATTCAATTCCATGCCATATCTTATCTCCTGGTTTGGAAGAGCTAGATTTTCCATTCCAAATGCTAGCTCTGACTCCACAGAGGACATGACAAACTGGCTTTCAGGGTCCTGAAATACCAGTCCAACTTCGCGCGACATCTCGCGCGTTGTGGTGTGTTTCGTGTCCTTGCCGAATACCGTGACTGAACCAGAGAATGTGCCTCCCGTGAAGTGAGGTATCAGACCGTTTATCATCCGAAGAAACGTGGTCTTTCCAGAGCCTGATGAGCCGACAACAATTACGAACTCTCCAACCCCGACTTTCATGTTGAGGTTGCTGATGATTTTTTCAGAGTCAGGGTATGCAAACGACACGTCTTTGAATACTATTGAGTTTTTCATTTTAGTGTAACCAATGTCAGTGAGAGGATGCATGCCAATGCAATTATGTCAACATTGAGCAGTGCATCAAGCGACGGCTTATCTAATGCATGCGTGAATCTTAGGTAAAAAACCACGGCTATGGCAAGCAGGAGTACTGCCGCATGGATTTTATCCCTGACTATCCAAGGCTTTCTGAAAAAGTTGGTTCTGTTTCTTGAGTAGCCGCGTGACTCGATTGATTCTGCAATGTTCAAGGATCTCTCAAGCGAACAGACTATAGTCGGTATTGATAAACTGGTGAGGTATTTCATCCTTGACAAAATACCTTTTCGCTTGATGTTCAGCCCCCTTGACTTTTGTGCGTCAAGTACAGACTGTGAATCGCTCTGGACTGTTGGTATGAAGCGCAGGACAAGGCCTGTGAGTAGGGCAGATGACGATGCGAAAAATGACATAGACCGTATAAGTTCGTCAGAGGATACCATTTTGTTGAATATGTGAAAAGCCATGAACATGTCAACAAGAAACAAGAGATAAAAAAATGCGTAGTAGACTCCATCCAATGTTATGTCTCCAGACACTAGAGGTATGGGTATGTCAGCCCCGAAAAGAAATAGTTTATTGGGCACAGAGTATATGACGTTTTCTCCGCCGCGGACTAGAAGCAGGTTGATGAGAAAAAGGGGTATGCCGAAAAGGCATGATGATAAAAGCGCCACCTTAAGACGTATGCGAAACCTTAGGCCGACATATAAGACAGCAAGCAATACAATAAAAAGATACACTATGTTCTCTGTAAGGCTACATAATAGGACAGCCGCAAAAAGCCACAAGACCAAGACACCAGAGCGCAACCCCATTTTAGTTTATATAGAAGTCATGCATAAACATAACCACATGGATAAATTATCCAACTATGTTTAAAAATATGGTGGAATAACGTGAAAACAGTAAGATTATTGGTTTTAATGGTTTTTTTGGTGGGTTTAGCGGATGCAGCAAGGGTTGGTGTGGTCATAGATGACGGGACAGATATTGCGAAAAAATGCTATGACTTAGATGATGGAGAGGGGATGGATGCGCTCTGTTCCAAATCAGGAAACACATGCGACTACAGCTGGGGGGCGCCATTCATCACCAGACTAAATGGCGTTACCTGCTCTACGCAGGGAACATGCGATGACCCTGTGTGGGGCTCATATCCGACTTACTGGTCAATATACCAGGATGGGTCATACAGCATGGTGGGCATATCAGACATAACAGCAGAGGATGAGATGGTTTTAGGGTTTGCATGTGGATGCGGGGATGCGCCATCGCAGTCCGCAGACTTCTGCGACATATGCGAATGCAAGAAAGGGAAGAGAATACCAAAAATCATGGGGTACTCAATATTGCCTTCTAGCGGAAAGAAGAACAACTCGACAGCATCAGATGTTGAAATAACAGAGGATACGCCCTTTGAAGTTAGACTGATAGACAACAAAACTGGAAAGCCAATTAGAAATGCAGTAGTGGATGTTTTACATGGCACGCCAGGAATCAGCGCACCAATTGATTCAGTAAAAACTGAAAAAAATGGATTGGCAGTGTTTACATTAGAGAAAGGCAGCTACACAGTGCGCATAACAGGGACGCAGTACCCCCACACATACATCGACGTCAGCGTCTTGGAAGAAACAACGACAACAACCAGCACAAGCACTACATTGGCTACAACAACAACCACGGAGATAGTTAAGACAACAACCACGACGCTTAACCTTCCGAAACACATAGACATCGTGGAGCAGAACATGGATGAAAAAAAGGCGACACCAGATAAGCCGTTGGTTGCTGGGATGGCAGCTTCAGATGTGAAGGAGCATGTGGAGGTAGACCCAACTGACAAAAACGTAGACGATGATTTTCTAAGGTGGCTTTTTGGCTTTTTTGTCGGATATGGTTTTTAGGTGATGGTGTTCAACGTGGCATGAACCTGATTCACAAGTTCTCTTAAACATTATCGGAGAGATTATTGCTGAGAGGACCGCCATGGACACGATTACTGAGAAGAGCTCGACCCCTATGAGGTTTCGCTCAAGCGCTATGCTTGCGATGACCAATTCCACAGCCCCCCTCGGATTTGCCGCCCAACCAATGAGGGGTATGTGAGATTTTTTCACATGGTATATGTGGGAGAGCATATGCGCGGCAGCCATTTTTCCAGAGAGTGCTATGAATGTCAGGGCTAGGACAAGATAGATGTTTTCTAGAGTATATGCGAGGTTTATGTTTAAGCCAATGTATATGAAGAAAAATGGTATGACCAGGCCGAATGTGACAATCTCCAGGCTTTCGACTATCTCCTTCTCCTCGAGGCGGTTTTTCACAGTCAATTGTATTATGACTCCCGCTATGAACGCGCCAACGACGGAGCTTAAGCCGAAGAAGCTAGACAGTAACACTATAATCAAACCGAATATTATGGCTAGGGAAAATACTGCAGGCTCGGATTTCTCCTTCCAAACAGCCTTTGCAGCCCTTGGCAGCACAGTAAAACCAAGGATATATGATACCAAGACGAATGTGAGGAAATCCCCTGGAAGAGAGGTTATGTGTTCAATGCCTCCCCCCTCTACATAGCCGATGACCGCGGCAAGGGACAAAACACCCAATAGGTCATCTATCATCCCTGCCTCCATTATGAGTGCCCCAACAGATGAATTAAGCATCCCATATTCCATGAGTATCTCGATCGTTATTGCTTCGGCACTGATTGCCAGACATATCCCTACAATAACTGAAGCAAGCAATCCGACATCCAGTAGCCCTAAAAAAGCAAGGGCCTGCATGAACAAGAAGCCTCCTGCAAAGGGTATAGTATACCCCAGCAAAGCCAATGCCATCGCCTCCTTAGATGACTTTAGAAGGCGATGAACTGAAATTTTGGTCCCGACCAGAAGCATCAAAAAAACAATGCCCAAGTCAGCCAAGGAGGATATGAAGGAAAAAACCTGGTCAGAGCGCATGATGGATGCAAAGACCGGCAATCCAAGAAAAACCCCTGCAATAATCTGGCCCAACACCTTAGGATGCCTCAAACGGTAGAATGTCTCGGAAAAAATAAACGCCAGAGAAAGACAGACTGTGACAATGACCAAAATCAACTCCATACTAACTCATTTAAAAACAAAGATAAAAACGCAACCGAACCATATTTATTTTCCTATGTGGATTGTTTTTCTACTATCATAACAAGCGACTAAAGTCGCTAGTTTGATGCGAGGCAGACTAAATGTCTGCCAGCATACAAAAACAGCTAAGCTGTTTTATGTATAAGTTTGAAACCGTAATAGATATAGGAGGTATAAACCGTTCCCTAAAATGGGATGGTTTCATCGCGTATGAGGGTGTTGGTTGTCGGAAACGGAGCGAGGGAGCACGCAATAGCAAAGGCGCTGAATGATTCTGGAGGGGAGTTATACGGTTTCATGAATGCTGTAAACCCTGGAATATCAAGAATCTGCAGGGACTACACTGTCGGAGACATATTAAACCCTGGGAAAGTGTTTGAATACTCCAGAAAGAAGGGTGTGGAGTTGGCGGTTATCGGGCCTGAGGCACCATTGGGTGCAGGAGTCGCCGACGCATTGGAAGATGCAGGCATACTATGTGTTGGCCCCAGGAAAAGCCCGGCAAGATTAGAGACCGATAAAAGCTTTGCAAGACCTCTAATGCAAAAATACAACATCAGGGGGTGCCCAGCATTCGGAGTATTTGACAACAAAGAGGATGCATGCAGTTACATAGACGACTTCGGAGGCGACCTCGCAATAAAACCCGCAGGATTGACAGGGGGTAAAGGAGTGGCAATCATGGGAGAGCACTTCGATTTAGATGGTGCGAAAAAGTATGTATGCGAGATTTTTGACACCAACATGGGAAAAATACCCAAAGTCGTCTTGGAGGAGAGACTAGTCGGTGAGGAGTTTACACTGCAGGGTTTTGTCGACGGGAAGACCGTGGTTGGCGCACCCATGGTACAAGACCACAAAAGAGCCTACGACGGAGATGTCGGACCAAACACTGGAGGGATGGGCTCCTACACAGACAAAGGATACATCCTGCCTTTTCTAACGCAGAAAGACTACGACGACGGACTTGCGATTATGAGAGACACCATAGAGGCAGTCGAAAAAGAGACTGGAGAAAGATACCGGGGCTTCCTATACGGGCAGTTCATGGCAACAAAAGACGGTGTAAAAGTCATAGAATACAATGCACGGCTTGGAGACCCGGAAGCAATGAACATACTCTCCATACTTGAGTCTAGCATGGTGGATGTATGCGAAAAAATAGGTGCTGGCAGTCTTGGAGAAAATGATGTATCATTCAAGAATAATGCAACAGTCTGCAAATATCTTGTCCCACACGGGTATCCGACGAATCCACTCAAGAATTTGGAAATCAATGTTGACGAGGCAAAGATAAAGTCGGCTGGGGCGATACCGTATTATGCGGCAGTCAGGGAAGAGAGTGGGAAGATACTAACATCAAGCTCAAGGGCTGTAGCAGTAGTCGGGGTTTCAGACACTATAGAAGCAGCGGAAAAAATCGCAGAAGAATGCATGAACTACGTCGACGGCAATCTGATACACAGGAAAGACATAGGCACAAAAGAACTGATAAAAAAACGGATAGACCACATGAGACAAATTAGGGGATAACACCACAGAATATGTAGGAGTGGTTAATTCTCTCTTATGACATACTGTTTTATTTTAGTTTGGCTGTGACTTGTTTGCCTTTGTTTAGAACTATCTTATCTTCCCTGGCGAGCCAACCCAACGCCATATTCAACATTGAATCATCCAATTTCGTCTTCTTCTTTACATTGCCAACATCCATTTCCTTCCCACTAGCTAGCACGTCAAAAACCTTGCCAGCAGCACCGCCTATTTCACCCCATAAATCAACCATTACAAATCACCTCAATCAAGCTTTACCTTCTTGTGAAACACATCAATGGAATTATCACACGGAGCCCCGTGCAAACTGCACCTGTCAACACAGCAGCCCATATGGACACCACCCTCCTTATGCCTGCACAAAACCAAAGAATCAGGGCTCAAATCAAAGCCATTACCACAGATGCTACAGTTCAACATATGAAAGCATATTTACAGACCTTGCTTAAAAACACTACAAAGTCACTAGAAAAAAGATACTAACAAAAAAAATTTAGAAAATTAAAAAAAAATAGGTAAAAATTTGTTGGGAAGATGACGCAGACAAAGTCTTTGACAAGCCAATGGAAATAATCGTAAAACCACAAAATATCACAAACCCAGACAACGTAATAATAAGCCCAGACATCATCAAAGCAATGCCAATGACTACTTTGTCAATGTCAGGCATAGATAAATTTCAACAAAAGAGTGAAATAAATTTTTTTATATTTATTCTTGTTTGTGTGAATTGTTTTCTATGATACCTGTTTCGGTTTATTCTTGGATTCCAAGAAGCCCGCAGCACGTCTTCGAGGTTGCAGAGCTTTTGAGTAAGCTCAAGCTAGATGTGAAAGACATCAATGTGGGGGAATCGCTTTGCTTCAAGATTAAGGCTCCGGAGAGGGTGTTTGATGTGGAGTTCACGTCATACGGGCTTTTCAAGTTCACAACCGAAGTCAAAGACGCGTCAGAGATTTTAAAGCTCAAGGAGGAAACCAAAAGACTGCTTGTAGAAGACATATTCGGTATCATACAGAAGGTCAGCTACCACCAGATAAAAACGGGCGTCATACCAATGGACTACACATGCGTCTACTACACAACCGAAAAACCAAAGAAGGGATATGATATCGTGAAGGCTGCAGGAGGTGGCGTATATCTTGGTAAAAACCCGTACGACCCAGGTGAAGACACCGTAGTTTATGCGAAGAAAACCCAGGGGATAGATGAGGCGCTTGACTACATCGTCTACTCCAAGCTTTTGGCAAGCTACAACAAGCAGATGATTTCAGAGTTCTCAAAAATCTACAAAAAGATGATGGAGGTTGAGGCATTGATTGAAAACGAAGACTTCAAGGTTTTGGAAGAGATTATGAAGTCGACTGACACAATCAAAAAGCAGTCTGCAGAAAGGTATGGGAAACTCACACAGGCCCTAAACAACCTGGGTCACGCAGAAGAGAAGATAAAACAGTCAAAGAACCAGTCGGTGATGAATGCATTAAAGGTATATGACTCATTCAAGAGATTAAGATATGACTTCAACTATTTAGGGCCACTTTGGAGCGATGTCCTGCTGAAGACGTTGGATAATCTCGAGTTTATAGTCAACGCACGCTTTGAATTGCAAGAGTCAATTGAGACTAGAAAGGAGGAAAGCGAGATGAAACTTTTGCAGGCCATATTCTTGATAGGGGTTATAGCCTCAATACTTGCCTTAGGTGCGATGCCAGGGGCAAAGATAATGCTCTACCACCCGGACGGCACATTGGCGGCAACAGGTGTCATGCAGTCATTCTCGTTTGAGGACTTTATCACATACGGTATCGGTGCGATAGTGTTTTCTATCCTGTTCTTCGCAGCATTCAATACCCTATACATGAAAAAGATAGGGAAGAAAAAATAGGCAACTTATATTTGTTTGGCCCTTATTCTTGGGTAT
The DNA here is from genome assembly GCA_018815265.1 of Candidatus Altarchaeota archaeon. Classification (GTDB taxonomy): domain Archaea; phylum Altiarchaeota; class Altiarchaeia; order IMC4; family SCGC-AAA252-I15; genus JAHIYG01. Next base: position 8,184 of record JAHIYG010000060.1, read on the forward strand.
GACGCAGGATTTTACCCGCGGTGGACTCTACAAGACGATATTCCACGCCTCACTACCAACTATTATCGCATTCATAATACAGAGTACATTCAGCCTTGTTGATGCAATATTCGTTGGGTGGATATCATCACATGCCTTGGCAGCTGTGTCTGTGAGTTTCCCAATAGTATTCATGGTCATAGCATTGGGTGTGGGACTTGGGCTGGGCTCCACCTCAGTCGTCGCAAGATACGTGGGAGCAAAAAAAAGCAGGTACGCAAAAGAGGCTGCAGAACACTCAATGCTTTTGGCAGTGGCGTTCGGTATTATTTTGATGGTTGCCGGGCTGACGCTGTCACCCAGCATATTCAAGCTGATGGGGGTCGAAGAGAGCCTCATGTCCACTGCGTTAGTTTATCTAAACATACTCCTTTTTTTCGCGCCATTTGAGTTGTCCCTGATAGTCGGAAACAGCATACTCCGGGGTGAAGGAGATATGAGAACTCCGATGGTAGTAATGGGGGCTTCAGCGATATTGAACGGAATACTGGACCCCATATTCATATTCACCCTCGGATGGGGTGTTGAGGGTGCTGCGTGGGCGACGGTAGTTGCTAGGATGATTGGGTTCACCTACCTGGCCTACAATCTGAAATTCGGAGGTGCCAAATTCAAGCTGGACTACGTGGATTTCAGGTATAGGTTTACCTACTTCAAGGAGGTTCTTCGCATTGGAATACCCTCGTCTATGTCAAACATAGTGATGAGCACTGGGATGGCTGTGTTCACAGCGATTGTCGCAGGATTTGGGACAGACGCACTTGCAGCATTCGGTGTCGGCTTTCGCCTAGACTCTCTTGCCATACTTCCAGGCATTGGTGTAGCAACTGCAGTGATAAGCATAGTAGGACAAAACATCGGAGCAGGCAAGGCAGACAGAGCTATGCAGACTACATTGAAGGCAGGCGCCATGGCATCCGCCCTGATGGTGTTGTTTGGAATACCCTTTTACTTATTTTCCACAGATATAGTCTCCATTTTCAATCAAGAGCCTAAAGTAATAGAGTACGGCGCCTCTTTTTTGAGGATAATACCCCTCACATACTTGGTCGTCGGATTCAACATGTGCATTGGGGGGGCATTCATAGGGGCTGGCAAGGCGAAACTCGCACTATTTAACCAGTTCTCGCGGGTGATGCTTTTTTCAGTCCCCCTAGCATACATGCTGTCAGTCAAAATAGGGTTGGAGGGCGTCTGGTGGGGGATAACAATAGGTTCATATCTTTCAGTCGCATTAAGCCTTACATTATACAAATACGTTAACTGGACAAAGTCTACACACTAACCAATTGGAAATCACAAAGTATTTAAATGTTTTATGTGTTATATGTAAGGCGATATGGCAGAGAAGAGTATTGACTTGAGGGTTGCAGAGGCGCTGCAAAACGACGTCGGAAGAGGCATCGTGAGGATTGACTCTGAATCCGCTGAGACAATAGGTGTGACCACAGGAGATATTGTCGAGATTACGGGCAGGAAGTCGACTGCTGCAAAGGTGTGGCAGTCAAGACAAGAGGATGAGGGCCGAAACATCATAAGGATGGACGGAGCAATCAGGCAAAACGCCAACTCATCGCTCGGCGACAAGGTCAACGTAAAAAAAGCCAATGTAAAGACCGCCGCAAAGGTGACGATAGCACCAACAGAGCATCCAGTCACATTCGCAGACAACAACTACTCACATTACATGAAGGAGAGGTTCCTGCTTGGCAAACCAGTCTACACAGGAGACATAATATACATACATGGACTAGGCGGACAGATTCCCTTCACAATAGTCTCCACAAAACCAGCAGGTATTGTCCAAGTCATGCAAAACACTGAGGTGGATGTCAAGACAAAGCCGATGCAGGTTAAGGCAGTCACAGGCTCTATTGTCAGATACGAGGATATCGGAGGACTGAAAGACGAAGTGTCGCGTGTCAGGGAAATGATTGAGTTGCCGATGAAACACCCTGAACTATTTGAAAAGATTGGCATCAAGCCGCCTAAGGGAGTACTCCTTTATGGTCCGCCTGGAACAGGCAAGACACTATTGGCTAAGGCCGTCGCCTCCGAGTCAAACGCACACTTCGTACACCTGAACGGGCCAGAGATTATGGACAAATACTACGGCGAGTCAGAGCGCAAACTCAGGGAAATATTCGAGGAGGCGCAACAGAATGCGCCTGCGATAATATTTATCGATGAGATAGACTCTATCGCGCCGAAGCGGGACGACACAAAAGGCGAAGTCGAGCGGCGCGTTGTCGCCCAGCTTCTCGCACTGATGGACGGACTGCTCACAAGGGGCGAAGTCATTGTAGTGGCTGCGACAAACCGACCAGACTCACTTGACCCCGCATTGAGGCGCCCAGGAAGATTCGACCGCGAAATTGAAATAGGAGTGCCAGACAGAAACGGAAGAAAAGAAATACTACAAATACACACAAGAGGAATGCCAATAGCAGAGGATGTAAACCTGAATAGGATAGCAGACATCACCCACGGGTTCGTGGGCGCAGACCTGCAGGCGATAGCCCGTGAAGCCGCAATGAGCGCCTTAAAGAGGATTCTTCCGAAAATAGACTTGGACGAGGAAGTCATACCGACTGAGGTTTTGGAGAATTTGAAGGTCGTGAAGGAGGATTTCGACGAGGCATTGAAGGTCGTTGAACCCTCAGCACTGCGTGAAGTCTACATTGAAGTGCCAGACGTAAAATGGACAGACATCGGAGGACTCGAAAAAGTCAAAGAAGACCTCAAAGAGGCAGTAGAACTCCCCCTCAAAAACCCGGAAGTCTTCAAAAGATTAGGTATCAAACCCCCGAGGGCGATGCTTTTGTACGGCCCCCCTGGGACTGGAAAGACACTTTTAGCCAAGGCCGTAGCAACCGAGTCAGAAGCCAATTTCATATCAGTGAAAGGCCCGGAGCTCCTGTCCAAATGGGTTGGTGAATCCGAGAAGGCTGTGAGGGAAATATTCAAAAAAGCAAGGCAGACAGCACCCACAATAATATTCTTCGACGAAATAGACGCGATAACCCCCATAAGAGGAATGCACTCAGGCTCGCATGTGACAGAAA
>JAHIYG010000061.1 GCA_018815265.1 Candidatus Altarchaeota archaeon
AGTTTGTTATTTTTTGCTTAGGTGAGTTCTGATGAGGGTTTTCACGTCGTTTTTTGGTCTTGGGTCTTCAAGGACTTTTGTCATAAAAGTTGTGTCGTCTCCTTTGTGTTCTATTAGGTGTCCCATGGCTCTTTCTCTCACGTTTTCATCGCTATCGCCTGACATTCGTATTAAGTCTTCTGAAACGTCTATTCCATGTCTTGAGCCTATGTCTGAGACTGAATTCACTCCAAAATACCTTATTATCATCTGGGGGTCGTCTAAAGCAATCCTTGACAGTTCTAGTGCTCGGGTAGGGTTAAGATGTGCAAACTGTGGTATATCCTGGACTAACTGTCTTTTTTGAGCGCCTTGATGTGTATCATCCAGTGCAGTGGTGCGTTTCGGGGCAGTTAAGACGTCTTCCATAGCATCAAAGACTTCATCAACTCCTAGTTTTCCTATTTGCGCTAGACCCAATGTACCCCAGAATCTGATTAATGGATCATGACTTGCTCTTAAATGTGGTAGCTTTTCCCTCAGAGATTTTTTCCCCGCTACAGCACCGTCTTTTATTTTGGCTGCAGCATTATTTGCAACAAACAAACTATCGCTTGACACTAGTTTAACTAATACATCAGCCATCTCCCCTTGTCTAGAGCCGGTTATCTCATCTAACGTACTTGTCAAGTCGAAATCAGTTTGTTCACCTGGATGCTGCATTAGTTTTTGTATTGTTGATGGGACAATGTCACTGCGAACCTTGTTTATCAACCTTAGGGAGTCTGCAACAGCCCCCCTAACCTTGTCTGACGGATCCTCGGCAAGACCGACCACTACATCTATTAATCCGTCGTTGACTCGCTTTGTCTTTACCCTCTCGCTTCCACTGCCAAGTCCATTAGCGAGGTTGACGTCCAGTTTAGCAACACATTCTCTGACGTATTCACTATCGTCTTGTGCAAACTCCCTGAATACACCTATGATTTCAGGTGGGAATTCAGGCAGATTATACATTTCAAAAACGATCATCACCCTCGTCCATTGGTCAGGATGATTAACCATTGCCCGCATATCTGCGACTACTTCTGGACGATGAGGGTATAAACCAACTAACCGTGTTGCCGCTGACCTTTGCACATCAACTACTGGGTCAGCGTATAATTCACGCAGCCGTGCAAGGTATTTTACATCATGTACTGCTAGGTTTGCCACAAGTTTAGCCTCCTCAGCTTTAGCCTGTGACTCAGTGGGTTTTACCATCCCATCATAAGCCCCTGCAATAGCTGGTCTAAGTTTTCCAGCAACTTTTTTATCCTCCAATAACTCGGAAAGTTGTTTAATAGTTCTGGATTGCACATAGGGTTGTCTACTTGAAAGACCACCCAGTAATATCTCAAGGGCTCTCCCCCTTAATCTAGGGTTCTCACCGACTAGATTACCTAGATAACCAGGGGTATCGCTTGATGAACCATGCCCTCCATTAAGTAGTGAATCCCCCATCAAGTCTAATGCTTCGGGGTGATAGTCAGCCATCCTGTATAATGTGGGTGTTACTTCTCTTCGAACATGTTTGCTTGCATTAGCAGATAGGTTGTTTACTATCCTCAACACCTGCTCTGGATGAGCTTTAGCTTCTTCCGCCAACCTATGAAGGAACCAATCACTATTTAGTAGAGAGATTCCATTATTTGCATCTATTTTGACATAGTAGGGTACATCTTTGTCTTCTGATATTTTCTCACAAAGATCAATGCATCTTTGAGGATGATCCACTATCATAAAACTCATATTCGCCCAAACCAAGCCTTTCACCACCTTTGGGGTGTCATCGTTTATTGCGTCACCTGCCTGGAATATGACTTCTGGATTATGCCGTCCAACATCTGCTATCCGATGGCTTATCCCACCTGCGACTATCTTCATGTGGCTATCGCCTCCCCAGTGATCATCTGCAAGCAGTTGAGGATAGTCTATTTTACCATATATTCTGAGCAATCTCTCTCCAGCGTCTTTTGGTAAACGACATTCACGCTGAAGTGCGTTGAAAAAACCGAATACAAGAGCTCTGTTGCCAGTATTTCCCTCTACAAGATCCCATAATGCGGGTTCACTGATGTTTTTTGGAATGCATTCACCAAGGGCGTGAGTTATAAATCCAGCTACTAATTCATCACCTTCTCTTTTTTGACGTGTGAGTAGGGGACTAATAGCTGCTACTGCCCCTACTTCTCCCAAGAAATCAGCAGCCCTAATTCTTTTCAACTGATTTGGCGATTCAAGCTCTCCCGCCATGAGTTCATGGTCTATCAAGTCAGTTCTTTGTGTGCAGTTTATGAAATAGATTTGGTATGCGTTTGATAATGCCGCATATACCATGTATTGAGTCGACATCGTCCCGTATTGTCTGACCATGTATTGATCGTATCCTTGAGCTATATCAGCATAATCCCTGTCGCCTAGTGTCTGGGCTGCCCCTGCTGACACCGCCTTGAATCTAGCAATCTTTCTGATGAAGTCCTCTTCTCCCTCTTTGACTTGTTTTACGTCATAGGAGGGTATGTTTGCTCGTAGTTCATCCTTGAATTGCCGCAGGAATTTGGCAGTGGGATTTACACCATCTCGTTGTTCTTGTTGTGTGAGGTAGATGTCTGATGATTTTCTAAGTGCCATTGTGTCGCTGTGTATGTCTCTTATTCCCCTAGCAATGTTTTTTCTTTTTTCACGAGTGTCATAGTATGCAAATAACGTTTGTTCCTCCTGTTTTGTCATGGTGAATGGGGGCATACTATATTTTTCCACCCAGTCGCGTCTGCCCAACTCTGAAGTTGTCAGGTCTCCTGTGTAGGCGTCAATCATCTGTTCGGTTGTTGCGAATCCAAGTAGTCTTCTTTGTTTTTCATGCATGCTTTCGTGCATGAGTATGAAGTCTTCATTCCTCATTACACCTTTCATTCCAGGGCGCATCCTTAATACTCCATCACATATATCAAATGTTCTCACAGATGAATCTTCCCTGACTTTGACTTCTTGATTGAATGCAGTATTGTAATGTCCACCCATCTTATGGACCCAACGGTCCTTTAAACTCTCAACTTGCCCTTTTTGCAGTGATGCAGTTAGCACCCCCATCTCATCGCCTAAACGAACCCTGCCAAAGAAACCGTATCTATCGCCTGACGCAGCATTCACCCGTTCTTGTTCTACATCCCTTAACCGATCTCCAAGTTGGTCCCCACCAGGTTTTCTACTATGTCTTTGCCCAGGAACTCCCATGTAATTATTAAGGCAGTATTAGCTTTTATCCTGCCCAGAATTTTCCCACTGAACCACCAGAATAATAAATCCAATACCCCAGAACAAGAAAATATTAATTCATCATGGCTCATTGGAGGGCGCCACTAGTTGTACCAGTCACACCATGTGATAACGGGTTCTATAATTTCAAAGTCCATTTCCATCCCGTCTGAAGTAAGCGTTTGAGGTATAGCCCGTAGTTTGAACTTCATACTTGTTAATCTTTCTTTACCGGCTTCTTTTTTTCCGTAGCCTGCTTCACCCACACCAGTATATTGTGTGTACGCATAGTAGAAGTTTTGGTCTTGGTCGGAGCCAATTCCTTTTCTGAAATCAACATTAGCGGCATTTTCATGCCCGTCCTTGAATTTGAGTTTCCTCAGCATCCACACCTCCCGCTGAGGATTAAAACGTAGAGTCACCCTATCTGGAATTAACGGGGTGAACTCCTCCTTACACGCTTCAAAATCATCAGCTAATGAAGGAACAAGCTTGGCTTCCTTTATCCCTAAACAGCCATTGACAAAAACCAGAAAAGTAACTAGAACAAAAAATAAAGCCTTCATAGTAGAGTATGAGAAAAATAAGATATAAGCTTGTGATTTTTAAGTGATTGCTTTCATATTGACCAAGTAGAGATTAAGGAAACAATGGTTTGTCGTCAATATTCCAACCGTGCTGTCGCACTACTTCGTCTTTGCGTTCTTGTGTTTCAGACATCATGCAACCTATTGCTCCAAGCGAGCCTGCGGTGTCTCCTAAGCCGGTTTTGACTAGTTCAGTGCGTCCGCCAGAGTATTTTGTGAATCCGTCCGAGCCAACATACGCCCATTTAGGCACATTCACCACCAAACTATAACCGTCTTGACTGCAGTAGTATCCATCAATGACTAATGACCTGATGAACTGGTTTCGTTGAGGTGGAGCTAGAGTATGCGATAGTTCGGCAGATAATTTCATCACAGCCTCAATCCCCTCCCGCTTAAGGTTTGGAGATAGGCTGAATTCAGGCTCTGATTCACCGGGGACACCAGGCTTAACCCCCACATCCCTCATCACCCTAGATATTGAACCATACTTTTGATACATTTGACCAAGCCACTCCAACCTCAGATCCGATAAAGACGCGTCCCTC
>JAHIYG010000062.1 GCA_018815265.1 Candidatus Altarchaeota archaeon
AAAAACTAACCTAAAATATGTCTATGAAACAACTGCAATGGAAACAGATAATGTTTTATACTTTTGGGTTACAGACAACTATCTTGTTTTGTTAGAATTGGAAGAGGGTGAAACGGCAGATTTCCAACCTGTTTTGAAGGCAATAGTTAAGGAATATTCTCCTGTGTACTCTAATGAAATATTAACGCGCCAAGCCAATTATTGATGTACTCATGCTAAAGTGTTATTTTGCTTAATAATGTCTAAAACATATGGCTATCTGTGAAATTCTTCAGTTCAAATAGGGAAATGAAGTTGTTTCTGACATTTTTTTTTATATATGCTTTTTTTGTTCATTGGTCGGGCTGGAATGAATATTCACGCTTTGCGCTTACTCAAGCGATTGTTGAAAACAATAGCATAGCTATCGATGACTTCTACTTGTATACTGGGGATCGCATGGATTACGGTGGCCATTATTATAGTGATAAACAACCTACACTCTCTTTTTTGGCGGTCCCTATCTATGGGACTGTAAAAATGTTAAATTTTTTTTTTAACTCAGATAGGCATCTTCCAGACTCAAATGGGATTATTTATACTCTATCTGATGATTTAGGCAAACCCATTGTGGCTCCCCCAATATATGTGGGCTTTGAAAATGGGTTTTCACTTGTTTTTATAGTTATATTCTTATCCTCACTGCCTGCAGCATATAATGTGGTTTTGTTGTATCGTCTCCTCAGATTCTTCACGAATTCTGAGAGACATATTACCTTAGTTGTTCTTCTATTTGGTCTTGGTTCGTTGAGTTTCCCATATGCTTTACTATTTCTTCCGTATAGTTTGGGGAATCTTTTCATATTGGTGGTTCTTTTAATTTTGGTTTCTTCTGAGTATAAGAAAATTTCTTATTTCATGGTTGGAGTTCTTATGGCACTTTCAATCTCGTGCGATTTTATTTTTTTTATAATCTCTCTGTCCCTAGCGTATTATGCTAGCTCAAAGAACTGTCGTCTAATACCTTTCTTAATTGTTGGATTAATAATCGGTCTGACGCCCCTTCTTGCATATAATTATTCAATATCGAATGGTATGTATCTAAAGCTTCATGGGTCATTTCTTGATGATGATATATGGTATTATGGTGGTAATTCCTCTGGAAGACGCGATATTCCCGTCGCCATTTCATCACCTGAATTATTCACACCCTCTAATTTTCAGCCATGGATTATCGTTCAAATTTTATTTTATCCCTACAGGGGGGCATTATTCTATCACCCTGCGCTCTTGTTTTCCTTTATTGGTCTTTTTTTTATGGGTGAGAAATTTAGGAAGGAGCAAATAACAATAATCATCCCATTACTCATCCTGTTGGTTTCTATTCCTTTTTTTATCTGGAGTTGGCATGGGGGTATGTTCTTTGGATTAAGGTATTTCACACCGTTCACGCCCCTTCTCATGATTCCGTTAGTCTTTTTTCTTGATAAAACTAACAATGTTGGATTGAAAGGTATTTTTTACATTTTTTTGTGCATTTCAGTTTTTGTGAACTTTTTGGGTTTACAGAATTTTGAGAATGTAATCTCCCCAGATGGTAGGTATATATCTGAAAGTTACATACGTTCTCCTAGCGACTTTATCCCTAGTCCTTTGTTGGGGCATTATTTGCCGTTGACGCTGGAGAATGGGCCGAGGAGTCGTTTGTTTGAGAATTTACTGGATTGGGATGGTAAACTAGATATTCGCGATGTTGCTTATTCCAAGGGGGTCTTGAGTTCGCCCTACCTCAGGAAAGACCACATTCACCTTGCGAGCATCCCAGGATATGGTTTTCTGGTGTTGAAAACCAAGCTTCTTCCCCTGTTTGTGGTTTTTTCGCTTATGCTATTAATCTGGCACGTGGAAGTTTTTACACAGTTGAAAAAAACCCGGTTTGCAAAAATTGTTTTTTGCATTGTTGTCTTGTTTTTTCTAGTGTATTCCTTCGAACTCACAGACATGCTTTACGGGGGAGGCTGGTATCCAAAGGAAAAGGACGAACTAGGCTACTTCAGATACATGAAAGACAACGCAACACTTAAGCTTTACAATGGGAATGAAACAACCAGCAAGGTTAATCTACAAATCACACTATGGAGTTATGAAAGAGATAATGTAGTGAATCTGTATTTGAACAGGGAAAGTATTGGCAGTTATGTGGTGTCTCCCAATGGCACAATAGCTTCCACGGCCTTTGTCTATCTCAAACCCGGAGTAAACCTATTGACCTTGTCCTCCCAAGAGGATTGTAACAAACCAGAAAACGTATTAACTCAGGGGGACTCACCAATATGCTACAGCTTCGCACTACGCGACATAAAAATCATCCCATCAGATGACCCATCATTTGATAAAGGATGGTATCCCAGGGAAGAGGACGAACTTGGTAATTTCAGGTATATGGGAAACAATGCTTCTTTTTCACTCCACAGCAACGATGTTTCAGTTAGTAAGGTTAACCTCAGACTCACACTATGGAGCCATCTAAAAGATAGAATGCTGGACTTGTATTTGAATGGCGAAAAAACAGGCAGTTACATGGTGTCTCCTAACGGAGCCATCCTCTCCACAGAAATCGTTGACTTAAATCCTGGAGAAAACATTTTGACACTATCCCCCAGAGATGCTTGCAGCAACCACGAAGGCACACCTGTAACTGACACTCCCCCCACATGCTATAGCTTTGCTGTGCGCAACATAGAGATTATCCCAGTAGATGACCCATCATTTGATAAAGGATGGTATCCCCGGGAAGAGGACGAATTCGGCTACTTCACATATATGGGTTCTAATGCAAGCCTCAAATTCATGGTTGATTCAACTTCTTCTAAACAAACCACTCTCACCTACCTTGCGTGGGGTTATAATGGCAGAGATGAGTTGGAGATATACCTGAACAACAAATCTCTGGGGATGTTCAAAGTCTTGAACAACAATACTGAAACCCTGAAACTACAGGTTTCACCTGGAGTAAACACAATACTTTTTCACTCAACCACAAATTGCGACATACCACAGAACGTGGAAAATAACAGCTTAGACACAAGATGCCTAAGCTTCGCCTTCCGAGAAATAAATTTGATGAATTAAATTTAATAAGATAGTTGAATTAATTCTAAACGATGATAGATAAATGAAAATAAGGAAAACAAGAAGTATATGCCCAACCTGTTTGAAAGAGATACCTGCAGACATAATCAATCATAATGACAAAATCTATATAGAAAAAAAATGCAAAAACCATGGAAAATTTAAAGCAATCCATTATTTTGACAACCCATTAGTGTACGAGTCAATGCACAACATCATAAAAGACAGTGAAACTGGAAACCCTGATGGAATGGTAATTGACATAACATTAAACTGCAACATGGGCTGTCCTTTTTGCTTTGCTAAGACAGATAGGAGAACGATGGATGAACCAAGTATCGATACTATTCTCTCCAAAATCAAAGGATTCAAAGGTTCAAGTATCTATCTCTGCGGTGGCGAACCCACCACTAGAGAAGATCTAGAAGAGATAATATCAAAGATAAAGGAGAAGGGCAAAAACATTGTATTGTTTACAAATGGCCTTAAGTTAGCAGATAAAGAGTATTTAAAAAGATTGAGAGAACGAGGCTTGGACTTAGTCATACTTTCGTTTTCATCATTTGACCGCCATCAATCCAGAAAGATATATGGAAAAGACATCATAACCGATAAGTTATCTGCAATAAAAAATATCACAGAAATGAATATCCCACTGTACTTAATGGCCATAGTCAAAAAGAAGACAATTGAAAAACAAATTAATGAGATGATTGATTTCTTAAAAAGGAATAAAACATCAGTAAGAGTGTTAAATTTCCAAGTACTATGGTATCCTGACGGGAAAGGCACAGAAAATGAGGTAACAACACATAAAATACTCCAATACCTGACCTCAAATTACGGATTAACAGTGGATGACTTTATTCAAAGCACTATTTTTAGCCACCGATTTTTTGAAATACTAAGAAAGACCACAGGCTATGGAGGTAGAAGGTCTCCAAGGTGTGAAATAAGATGCTATACTTGGATAAACAATGGTGAAATAATTCCAATATCAAAGATAATAAACATAAGTGAACTCAATAAGAAACTCACAAAAATAAACAACCAAATGAGTAGACAAAAACGTGGGAAATTATGGATATTGATGAAGAATTTTCCGGTAATCTTTCTATTGACAGAATTTATTAAAAACCAAAAGTTGAGATTATTCATTATTGGAAAAATACCTTTCCTATTCTTTGACATGATAAATAATAGGGCGCTTGCATTCTCTCAGACCAGAGGTTTGCTAAGCATCATGCTAGGAAACTATCACACAATAGAGAACGTAGACCTTGATTTTATTAAAACATGCACCCTTTACGCCTCAGATAATGATATGCATGAAGAATCATTTTGCATGAGAGAGATTAAACGCACTTGCAAAGAAGTAAAATAAATATCGCAAGAATGAGATAAAAGAGATATTATCAGTCTGAATAAAACCATGTTTCATTTCTCTTCACAAAACTCAATATTCTGACCGTATGTGTTGAAGAAACGACAGTGTACATCTTTTTAAGGGTGTGAAAAAATCTTTTTGGATTTGTCAGAAGCACCCATATTTTGTGAAAGGTCACATGTATGAAAAAATCCTTTCTCATTCTTGCCCTGGCACTCATAAGCTCATCCCTTGTCAAATTTGAAAAATTTTTTTCTTCGTTATATGCTCCAAAGTCAAGAACTAAATCAGGGTCATATTTCTCGTCCTTCATCAATTCAGCCCATGATTGGCTACCGGGAATGGGTGTAAAAAAGGTTATATTCATCCAGTCGGGCCTAATCTTTTTTAACAGCTGTTCGGTTTGGAGAATGTCGTCCCTTTTTTCTCCAGGAATCCCAATCATGATGAAAGCACCCGCATCTATCCGAGCCTTTTTAGTCTTTTCAAATGCAGAAACAATCTGGGGTATGGTTATTCCCTTATTGAGATAGTCAAGCATCCTTTGCGAGCCGGATTCAACACCAAAATTTATTGTAACACAACCTGCCTTCCTCATTAGATTAAGTGTTTCTACGTCGACCATATCGACGCGGCCGGTACAGACCCAGTCCACACATATCTGCTTTTCAAGAATCTGGTAACATATCTCTCTTACCCGTTCAGAATTAAACAAAAAAAAATCGTCTTGAAATACTATCAGGTCTGGATTATAATTTTTAATCAGTAGCTCCATTTCAGAAACAACATTTTTGGCTGAACGAGACCTATAAACAGACCCAAACGTCTGCTTTGAACAATACACACATTTGAATGGGCAACCTCTGGTTGTAATCATCTGGACTGCAGTGTATCCGTACTTCTCCTTCCAGTAGTCAAAGTATTGTTTCATGGGGATTATATGGTGGGGAGATACGGGAAGCATATCTAGGTTTTTTACAAAATCCCTTTTTTTAGTGAATATCTTTTTTCCGTTAGACTTGAATCCAATACCTTCAACATCATTCAAGGACTTATTATTTTCAAGTGATTCAAGCAATTCAACTATTGTCAATTCACCCTCCCCTATAACAACTATATCAATATTTTTTTCATCTAGTGTCTGCTCTGAAAACGCCGAAACATGAGGACCCCCGAAGACGACAGTCTTTCCATACGCCTTAGCAAGCCCTGCAATCCTTAATGCCTCTTTAAAGACGTCAATGGCTGCATAAACACCAATGACATCCGAATCCCTAATATGCTTTTCCAATTCCTCTTCAGAAATAAAGTTACAGTCTATTATTTTCGTGGAATGTCCCTTTTCAAGAAGAGCCCCAGCCAGGTATGTAAGACCACTTGGGGGAAATGGCATATACTCCACTGGTTTTCTTGGATAGAAAAGAGACAGATTCATATATTGTTGATATAAAACCTATTGCTTAAAAAAAAGAAGCCATTACACACAGGGAGGTCTATTTCTTAATATAATGCATTGTTGTATAAACAAAGTTCTCATGGTTAAATGATGAAGGCGGTAATTTTTATAGGAGGTGGTGGGGGATTGGGTGTTGCGACAAGATCTATCTTCTTCGGTGAAATATTGTCTAAAGAAGGCTTTGACGTTGTTTATGCCTCATCTGGTAGATGCTTCAATTACATTAAAAAAAAAAAGTTAAGGGTGCATAGTGTCTCTCCTGAGATGACCTTTGCATTATCTGATGGTAAATTAGACCCTAGGAAAACAACAATAAACTACATAAGAAATATCTCAAGATATGACATGAGTGAACTCAATAAAATAATGGATGAAGAGAATCCAGATATAGTCATATCTGACTCCTACCTGCCAGGTGCATTGGCTGGAATCATCAAAGGCAAACTCACATATCCCGTGCTAAGCTTCATAAACACTCAACTGCACAATGACGAACTTCTGCGCCTCAACTTAGGAAACCGCATTGTTTGGGGAATATGGAAAATAGTGTTTAGCAGGTGTAAACGGTTGATTATCCCAGATTTTCCACCACCAAACACCATATGTTAAAGCAATATTTCATATGATAA
>JAHIYG010000063.1 GCA_018815265.1 Candidatus Altarchaeota archaeon
ATCAGGTTTTCTGATGCTCGTTCGGAAGCGTATGTCATCTCATTCATGTGCATGTCTTCTTGTGTTTTGCGCACTATAGTATCCCATGTCATAATTGTAGACAACAAGACTATGCTAAACAAGAGAAACGCTACTATGAAATCCAATGTGAAGATTTGACCTCTACGCAACTTCCACCACCGTTGTCTCATTTGACTTCGCCATTATTGTGACGTCTAATTGTACTAGTTGATTTCCCATGGTTGCTATTTTTCTGTTGTTGATTATGGTGTCTCCTTGGGGTAGTTCTCCTGCTTCTCCTTTGAGGTGTCCTGTTGTGTTTGTTATTCTGATGTATACTTTGTAGTTTCCGCTGCCTAGTCTGCTTCTGAAGTCTAATAGTTCGTCTGCGTCGTCGTCTAGTGTTTCTAATGCGTTTATTTTGGTTTGTGAGAGGATTCCTCTTTCATCTGCTAATCCTACTGCTTTGGCGTTTTCTGGGTCTGATTCCCAGTTGAATGGTTCGCCTCCCGCAGAAATCAGGTTTTCTGATGCTCGTTCGGAAGCGTATGTCATCTCATTCATGTGCATGTCTTCTTGTGTTTTGCGCACTATAGCATCCCATGTCACGACTGTAGACAACAAGACTATATTTACCAAAATGAATGCTACTATGAAATCCAATGTGAAGATTTGACCTCTACGCAACTTCCACCACCACTGTCCCATTTATGTTAGTTATGATAAATTCTCTCTGTTCGTTTGTGAATGTCGGATAACCATCCATCATACCCTCTGGCATTCTACAGCTTACTCCCTCATATATGCAGCCTTCCTCACAGCTTACTCCCTCCTGCGGTATCCCAACTGAGATAAACCCTTCAGTCCCTAAGATTGATATGTTGTATCCGTGTGTGAGATTAAGTTTTACACTTCCTCCCTCACCTAACTTATACATGCCTGTTATTGCCTCAGCCATTGTTTCACACACAACCCGCTTTCTCATCTCATCAGACAATGTGGTTGCTTGTGCATTTCTCTGGATTACCTCATAAATTAGAATTCCATAAAGGAAAAAAACAAGAGAAATTACTGCTACAACCTCTATACTTGCCTGGGCTTTAGATGACTTCTTCATGTTACTGTGATAATCTCATGTAACTCAATGATGGCTCCAGTCCCATTTATAATTACCCACCCAGTATATGTCCCTGGATTTGTACCTCCTGGAACTGTTATGTCCACGCTAAAGTCGTCTGAACCTCCTGCAGCTATTGACGACTCCAAACCAGTTACTGCTGTCCACTCACCAGCTATTCCATCTGTGTAGATGTTTAATGAGTCTATTGAGATGTCTCTACTGCTTGTTAACGTTAAATCTACAGTATCTAATGAACCTGAACCAGCTATTGTAGCTCTTATCTCCTCATCTGATAGCTCTAAGTCCTGACCAATCTGTATTACTCCAGAACAGGTCTGGAACACCTGCATCTTATATCCCCTATCTATTGCAGGTATATAACCCTGTATCTTGCCTTTTGTAGGTGAAATAATGTCTGTCGGGCCATTTCCAAAGTCTGCAACTATCTTCACCATATGTGGACCCTGATAAAAACCCTCTGTTCCTCCGTACGGATCAAGTAAGGGATTAATCCCTTTAGGTAGGGTTATATGAGTATATGTTCTCGAACAGGGTCCAATAGCGTATACTGTATCTGCTGAACGGGCCAATGATTCAATCGCATCTTGGGCTGTTGCAACCTCTATGCCAATTCTCGTATCATCTAACTGGTAATATCCAAGAAAAACCAACCCTAAAAGTAAGGTGCCCAAGAGGGCCATATACTCGACTGCTACTTGACCCCGTTGTGTACCCATGAAAAGACATTAGTTGGGCAGATATAAATCTCTATTTTAGGCAGATATAATCTCTATTTTACTCTATTCCAACTATTCCCCCGCTATTGAATAATGCAGTAAGTGTTGCCTCTCTAACTGCAGCTATGTACTCTTCCTTTGTTGCTGTTTTATCTATCTGAAGTGCATAAAGCGAGTCGCTGACGCCCGCGTCAACCAGTAGAACTTCTATGTTTGCCAGCATTTCAACATATGTTTTCCTCTCAACTTCAATTTTTTGCATTACAGATAGGGGTCGCAGGCCACTCCCCAATGCGGAAGGAATAAGCTAGATATTAACTAATTCTTTCTCATCCTGGCTTGAGCCAGAATTCGCTATCGTGGTTCCATATTTCTTCCATTCAAGGATGTTTATGTTGTCTACACCCAATTTTTTAAGCGAATCAATGACACTCACCAAATCCTCACTTCTAACTTGTACTGTGAATTCCCTACCAACATTTGAAAAATGCAGAATACTATCGTTTACTAAACCATCCAACAGTTCGCTTGTATTGCCAGAATATGAACCCCCTATGAAAACCTTATGCCCCCTACATTCCATTCACATAATAGGAGGGTTTACTAGTATTAAAACTATGTATTTTGGTTTTAAAGGGCAGAATTATGAGGTATGGGGTAGTGTTTACCCGCCCGGTGAGGACTCATATCTCCTAGCTGAATCATTCACTGCAAAAGGCAGGGTTTTAGATGTCGGATGCGGGTCGGGAATACAGTCCCTTACTGCGGCAAAAACAGCAGATTATGTGCTGGGAATCGACATAAACCCTGAAGCCGTGGAGGTAGCAAGACACAACACAAAACTAAACAATATGAACAATGTTGAATTCATTTTAAGTGACTTGTTTTCACATGTCAACGGCAAATTTGACACCATAATTTTCAACCCACCATACCTTCCTGGAAAAGACGGTGGAAAACACGCGCTCGCATGGGACGGAGGCATAGACGGTTCTGAAGTCATAAACCAATTCATAAAAAACTCAGGAAAACACCTCACTGAAGATGGAATAGCATACCTGCTTTATTCCTCCTTAAATGACAGTGATAAAATACTGGCCAAAATATCCCACGAAGGGTTTAAACATGAAATAATCTCCTCAAAAAAACTTTTTTTAGAGACACTATATGTCGTGAAATTCGGCTTATAAACCTAAAAATAATCTATTAAACATGAAAAAACAATTGTTCAGTCTTTTGATAGTATACATTTTTGTTTTTTGCGCTTCAGCTGATGAATACCTACTACCTACATGCGATTCAATAATGACTAATGATCTGTCTAACTTGGTTGAAACATACGACTTAGACGATGACGGGACTCAAAATATTCTTTTGGGGACAAAAATAAATGGGAACCTCTACAACTACGTCTACCGCGGTGCAGACTGTAGTGTGGACTGGTCCTATCTACAGGGTGGGTGGGTATATGACACACCCGGAGATGTGAAATCATTTTCGGTAGCTGACTTACAAGGTGATGGCGTAAAGAAGATAGTCGTGAATTCAGCACAATCCAACCTAAACAAAGGCTCAAAACCCAAGGAATACGTCTATGTAATCTCAAAAAATGCAGTCATCGACTGGAACTTCGACAAAGAATGCGGATTCTCAAACTCCGTATCAGCTTCTGACTTAGATAATAGCGGTATAAAGAATATAGTGCTTGGAACCTCAAGCGGAAAAGTATGTGTCCTAGCTGACGACACAAAGAACAAAAACATAAACCCTGTCATGTGGAGCTACATAACTGAATATCCTGTGCAGTATGTCACAGTCACAGACGTTGAAGGCGATGGAAAAGACGATGTTATCGCATTATCCTCTAAATACGGTGCTGCCAAAGTCTACTGGTTCACAAACACAGGTGAACTTGTATACTCATTTGAACTAAGCCAGGGTGTGTATCAAGGCGCCAATCCATGGGAGCTTCTCAAGGTAGAAGACCTCGATGGTGGTGGAATAAAATCATTTATCATGGGAACATCACGCGGAGTTTCCGTCTGGAAAAACAAGCAAAAAAGCTGGGAATATAACTTTAATAACCAAGTTTCATCAGTTTTGGTCGTGGATTTGGATGGAGACGGCAAAAAAGAGGTTCTTGTCGGCTCTGCCCCCGAGGTTGTGGCATTTGATTTAAAAGGCAACAAAAAATGGACTTGGACCTCAACCGAAGCTAGAACCCTCTATTCAATGTCTGCAGACGATATAGATGGTGACGGAAAGAAAGAGGTTGCAGTAGGTGCTAAAGGTTACATATTTGTCATAGATGATGATGGCAGTGAAAAAGGCAACTGGAAATACCGTGTGGAAATACAGGGTGGCGCTAAAAACTACAGTGAAAGGGATGCAAGCGCTGTCTCAGTCTACATGGGCAACTTAGACCAAGACAATGACAAAGAGGTTGTAGCTGCATGGAACTGGGAGGAAGATACAATCCGCGGAAACCAATACAGCACCACATTGAGGGTGTATGAGATAAACAAAAACTATGTAGCCCCCACAATACAAGCTATGACTACAACCACTGCACCCTCCCATCAGGAAATAAATAATGCAGGGGATGAAACGCCCGATAAGGACGATGTGGAGGACGACTATGCAGCCAATGAGGGATCAGACGATATGGGTATGCAGGGATACTATGGTGTGGAACATGAGGAGGAAAAAAGCAGTGGATTCTGCTGTCTACCAATGCTTCCAGCTTTACTCGCAGGGGTATGCGCAATATTCTCCAGAGCTCTTTTAAAGGTGTAGTTGATTTTTATCTTCTAACACCTATTTTTCTCATATAATGAGTGTTAAGGCTACTGTTGAGGCGGCATTGTTTGTTTCAGGCACAAACTTGTCTGTCGAAAAAATAGCTAAAGTATTGGGTTTGGAGGATTTGAAGTCTGTGAAGGAGGCTGCGGAAGAGCTGGTCAAAGAGTACCGGCAGCGCGACGGAGGAGTTGAAGTCTATAAATCTGGAAAAACCTATGGCATGCGCGTTAAAACCGAGCTTGAAGACCATGTAACAGCCCTGATTCCAGAGACTGAAATGCCCAAGGCAATGCTTAAAACACTTGCACTAATAGCCTATGAACAGCCAATCAAACAGTCATATGTCGTAAAAATAAGGGGTAACCGAGTCTATGAATACTTCAAACGCCTTGAGGATTCAGGTTTCATAGAGCGCAAAGATGACGGCCACACCAAAATCATATCCACAACCGACAAATTCAACAAATACTTCAAAATAAACGACGCCAAAGAACTTGTAAAAAAAGAGGATATAGAAGAAGACAATAATCAGACCACGTTGGAGGGGCCGCAAGTTGAAGAGCAATAAAGCAAAAATCACATTCACACTACTGTTTTTTTTAGTTTTTTCATCGTTTGCTTCTGCGAAAGTATACTACTTGGATAAGGCGTTGGTGAACATGCAGGTTAGCGAGGACGCCTCAATCGATGTAACAGAAACAATATCATTTGACTTCAAGGATTCATTCACATTTGCATACCGGGACATACCATCTGGTGAATGGAAGATTACAGACATATCCGTGTATGAAGGAATTAATCCTCTAAAATACGAAACACTAAACCACGGCAGTGACCTGAGGATTAAATGGTATTACCAAGCAAACTACCAGAAAAAAACCTTCACAATCAAGTATCGCCTCACAGACGCAATACACTGCTACTCGGATGTATGTGATTTGAACTGGAAAATGTGGGGTGCCGGATGGGAGAAACCTTTGAAGGACCTTGAAGGATATGTCATACTTCCAAAAAATGTCTCAGACAGCAAGGAAGTATACACATGGGGCCATCCTAAAATGAACGGCAAAATTGGGATGCTTGAAAACAAAAAAATCATCTATCAAGTACTGGATATTCCAGCAAACCAGTGGGTCGAGGTGAGGACGGTCTTCCCCAGAGACGTGCTTTCAGAAACCACTTACGCTTTAGCCAAAGAAGGCGCAGGACTTGATAAAATAGTTAATGAGGAAAAAAACTACACGCCTCCAATGGACAAAGACGATTACATGCTCTACTTCTTTATGCCTGTCTTTTTTGCAGTATGGGGTATTGGATTCTTCGGCGGAATAGGCACAGCAATAATATCAAAAATAAATCCATCAGTCGGACACAAACTAGGTAAAATATGGGGTATACTTTTCATTTTGGGGTTCATCACGTTATTCTCGCTGGTTTTCATATTCTCCGGGGCAGTTACGCCGTCTGGACTCATATACCTTCCCTTATTCGCCATATTGGAAGTTATTGGGTTTGCGTTGGTTTGGTACATATGGGGTAGGGAACCCCCTGTCGACACGCCATCTATCTATGAGCGTGAACCTCCATATGACTATAGTCCCGCAGTTGTTGATGCATTAATCCACCAGAACACAAAAAAGCCACGGACAGAGTCCATGGCAGCCGAACTTTTAGATTTATGTCTGAAAGGAAAACTCAGGATTAAACAGATAAAAAAAGACAAAATATTCGGCATATTCGGCGGGGAAGACTATGAAATACACATAATCGACCAATCAGACAGTGGTTTGTGCAGGAGTGAAGAACTTCTTTTCTCAATAATTAAGAAAACTGCCAAATTCAGATATGCAGGGTTATTTCTCCCACGAGAGGTTCCAGATGAAACACCAGACATCGTGACCTTGGATGAACTGAAAAAATATCTCAGAGCCCAACCGCACACAACCAGATTATGGGTTGAAACCTGGACTAAATACGTTTCAGAGGACGCGAAAAAAAGGGAGTTCTACTCTAACAAAACCGGAAATCTCCCATTTATAACATTCACCATCGTACTGTTCATCGCTGCATTCTACACCTCCCTTTTCATTTCATTCGCCCTAGTCGCTGAAGCAATTATACTAACTCTTGCCTTCCCAGACGCACTGCCTAACCGCACAGTCAAGGGGGCTGAACATTACCTAAAATGGATGAAGTTGAAGAAGTTCCTCAGTGACTTCAGCAATCTACGGAACATGCCACCTGACGCCATAGTCCTTTGGGAAAAATACCTCGTATACTCCATACCCCTCGGTGTCGCAGACAAGGTACAGCATG
Organism: Candidatus Altarchaeota archaeon; assembly: GCA_018815265.1. Classification (GTDB taxonomy): domain Archaea; phylum Altiarchaeota; class Altiarchaeia; order IMC4; family SCGC-AAA252-I15; genus JAHIYG01. The sequence goes on from JAHIYG010000063.1 coordinate 6,976, forward strand.
CAATGGATGAGGTATTCAAAGACTACACCGGAAATATACGCTCAAGCATCTATCTGGGCGCTGCATCAGGCTTCTCAGCGGCATCGTTTAGCTCTGCAGTAGGCTCCTTCTCATCAGCATTCTCTACGGCAACATCCACATCTGGCTCAGGCGGCTTCGGAGGCGGAGGCGGAGGCGGCGGAGGCGGTGGAGGCGGAGGCGGCGGAGGCGCTGGATAAATATCCTTTTTTATTGGCTAAATTGAATAACTATAAGGTGATTTTATGTCAAGTGCAGGATTAGTAGGTATTGGATTAATCTTTTTGGTTGGGGGAGGAGTACTGCTTCTCATTGTAGTCGGGGTAATAGTCGCAATATACAATGGTCTAGTATCCCTGAGGAACCAGTGCGAGAATGCGTGGAGCCAGATTGACGTGCAACTCAAAAGGCGAAACGACCTCATACCTAATCTAATCGAGACAGTTAAGGGATATGCCACACACGAGAAAACCACGTTTGAAAACGTAACCAAAGCAAGGGCTGCAATGGCCAACGCCCAGACAGTCAAGGAGAAAGCCCAAGCCAACAACATGCTGACTGACGCATTGAAAAGTCTTTTCGCAGTAGTTGAAAACTATCCTCAGCTTAAGGCCAATGAGAATTTCATGCAGCTTCAGGAGGAGCTGACGACGACAGAAAACAAAATCTCATATGCGAGGCAATTCTACAATGACTCTGTAATGCGATACGACACAAAAAGGCAGACTTTCCCATCCAACCTAATCGCGAACATGTTCAGGTTCGTCGACAAAGACTACTTCGAAGTTGCAGAGGCTGAAAAAGCAGTCCCGAAGGTTAAGTTCTAACCGGAAATGATGGAGAAGAAGAGCTTCTACGACCAGATAGAATCCAACAAACGAAACAGTTGGATTCTGATGTTTTTTATCTTTTCAG
>JAHIYG010000064.1 GCA_018815265.1 Candidatus Altarchaeota archaeon
AGGCGATTAGGTTGCGGGAGATTTTGAAGGTGATGGATGATGGGATTGAATGAGATATACATAAAGGGTGCGAGGGAGCATAACCTCAAAAATATCGACGTCAGGATTCCACGAGATAAACTCGTTGTCATCACAGGCTTGTCTGGATCCGGGAAATCATCCCTTGCATTTGACACACTGTATGCAGAAGGGCAGAGGAGGTATGTTGAGTCGCTTAGCGCGTATGCCCGGCAGTTTCTGGGGCTGATGGAAAAGCCAGATGTGGACTATATAGAGGGTTTGTCTCCTGCTGTGAGCATAGAGCAGAAGACAACAAGCAAAAACCCAAGAAGCACAGTGGGGACAGTCACTGAAATATATGATTACCTCCGGCTCTTGTTTGCTAGGATTGGAGTTCCACACTGCCCAGTATGCGGGAAGACCATTGCACTGCAATCTAAGAACCAGATTACAGAACAGATACTTGAGGTTAAATCCAAAAAAGCAACCATTTTGGCACCTGTCATCAGGGACAGAAAAGGCGAATACCACACTCAATTGAAGGATTTTTATGAAGATGGATATACACACGCGATTGTTGACGGAAAATACACCGACTTAAGCCATGAAGTCAGGCTCGACAAATACTTCAAACACAGCATAAGCTTGGTGATAGATGAGGTGGAGATTAAGCCAGAAAACAGGCAGCGAATACTAGAGGATGTCGAGTCTGCGATACAACTTACTAAGGGAGTGGTTGAAGTCGAACACTCTAAGGGAAAAAACATGTATTCTCAAAAGCTTGGATGCCCGGAATGCGGCGTAAACTTGGAAGAGTTTCAGCCGAGGAACTTCTCATTCAACAGCCCACACGGAGCATGCACTGAATGCGAGGGATTGGGTGTGAAGCTGGAGTTCGACCCTGAACTTATTCTCCCAGACATGGACAAGACAATAGATAGTGGGGCAGTCGCAGTGTGGGGCGCCGCCATAGACGGATTCTACCGAAATGCATTCAAGACCGTCGCTAGAGAATTGGGGCTGAATGTCTCCCTGCCGTTGAGTCAATGGCCGAAGAATGGAATTGACATTCTGCTTTACGGCAGCGGAGAGCAGACCTTCCACTTCAAGCACCTGGCAAGGGATGGTGTCGGACGCTGGGAGTATCAGGGGACATGGGAGGGGCTGATACCCAATCTCACTAGAAGGCAGAGGGAAACCAAAAGCGAAGGCATGAGAGAATGGATACAGAGTTTCATGAGTACCATACCCTGTGTTAACTGCAGAGGAAAAAGGCTGAAGCCGGAAGTGCTTGCAGTCACAATAGACGGGAGAAACATCGCTGATGTAACGGGGCTTTCTGTAAAGGATGCAATAGCGTATTTCGAAAGACTAAAACTCGGCGAGAGAGACTCCAAAATTGCATATCAGATTCTTAAGGAGATAAGAAACCGTTTGAGTTTCTTGACGAATGTCGGCTTAGGATATCTAACATTGGATAGGCAGGCTTCAACCCTTTCAGGCGGTGAGAGCCAGAGGATTAGGTTGGCGACCCAGATTGGAAGCCAACTGGTTGGTGTTATGTACATCCTTGATGAACCGTCGATTGGACTACATCAAAAAGACAACAAGAAACTACTTGAAACCCTCAAAGACCTGCGGGACCTCGGAAACACAGTAATAGTGGTAGAACATGACATGGAAACTATATTATCAGCAGACCACATTATTGATTTAGGGCCTGGCGCAGGGGTTGAAGGAGGATATCTAGTATGTGACGGCAGTCCCACAGACATTGCAAAAAGCGATAAATGCTTGACTGGAAAGTATCTCTCAGGGAAGCTCAAAATTGACGTGCCCAAAACAAGAAGACCTGGTAATGAAGGCTGTATCACAGTCCATAAAGCTTGTGAAAACAACCTTAAAGACATCACTGTTCGGTTTCCCTTGGGTAAAATGATTGCGGTAGCAGGTGTTTCAGGCTCAGGCAAAAGCACATTAGTCAATGAGACACTCTCTAAGGCCTTGATGAAATGGTTTTACAAGACAAAAGAAAAACCCGGCAGGCACGAGAGGATATCTGGTTTGGGGTTCATAGACAAGGTGGTGGTGATAGACCAGTCGCCAATTGGAAGAACTCCCCGCAGCAATCCAGCGACATACACGCAGGTGTTCACACCAATTAGGGAGCTTTATGCAATGTTGCATGAGTCCAAGGTCCGAGGCTATGAGAAGGGGAGATTCAGCTTCAACGTCTCTGGCGGCAGATGCGAGACCTGTCAAGGCGACGGGATAATCAAGATTGAGATGAACTTCCTACCAGACGTCTACATACCCTGTTCTGAATGCAGCGGAAAAAGATATAATCCGGAAACACTAGAGGTGAAATACAGGGGCAGAAGTATATCAGATGTGTTGGAGATGACAGTGGATGAGGCATTGTCGTTTTTTGACAAAATCCCATCCATTAAGAGGAAACTCCAGACATTATCGGATGTGGGGTTAGGGTATATAAAATTGGGGCAGCCGGCGACTACTTTGTCTGGCGGTGAGGCGCAGAGGATTAAGCTGACGCTGGAGCTGTCCAAGGTGAGCACTGGCAAGACGCTTTACCTCCTTGATGAGCCGACAACGGGGCTGCA
>JAHIYG010000065.1 GCA_018815265.1 Candidatus Altarchaeota archaeon
CTTCTTCAGTGCCATTATAGTACCACTTATCGCATGATTTGCCCGGTCTCCACAGGGCAGAATATGCCCTTAACTCTTTAGTACTCTCATTGATGAAGAATCCATCATATCTCGGTTCGGCTTTATATGGTGTGTGTGGCTTGAAAAAATGTATCCACATAAAAAAATTGTTTTGCCGCTCTGAATCAACCCATGAGGTGATATCTTTTACTGAATTGCTCCTCGCGTATTTATCGAATGACGGTTCAAAAACCGTCTGAATAGTGGGAATTGCAGAGACTACAAAAGCTGAGGTAGAGTAGTTTCTAGACTTCAAAAACGTATTCAAAAATAATTTTTCATTCTGTGGGAGATATTTGGCTTTAGTCAATCCATGAGTGGTAGGATGCTGTGATGACATTAGAGTGATTAACGAGGGATAAGTCCATGGAGCGGATGAATATGCATTTCTGAATACAATACCCTTATCTGCTATTTGATCTATGTAGAATGTAGTGTTTCTGCTGTATCCATAACACCCGACATGGTCTGTTCTGAACGCCTCAACAGATATTAAAACAACATTACAACCACTGCAAAACGGCTTATGTGATGAGGGAGTCATGTTTTTTCCTGAAGAATCTCCCAGACAACCAGAAAAAATTATTAAGAGTATTAAAATAGTAAAACACTTCCACATAAGTAATTCCTCCGATTAGGGTATTTATAACTTAACCGCATATTTATACGTAAAAATAATATATGCTGGATGATGAAAAAAGGGATATTATGTTTTGTTATTGTTATTCTGTTGTCAGGCATGGTTCAGGCAGGAACTATTCTGTTAACAACAACTGTTAAAACACCGAATACATTAAGCCATGGTGAGAACAAGATAATTGTCATGGTGAAAAACGGGGGGGATGAAATAGCAAAAGAAGTGTATTTAGAGATTATCCTACCTGCCGGATTTAATTCACAAGACATTAGGATGGGAGATATAATTCCTGGAGAAAACAAGAGCGGAGAAACCACCATATCAGTACCAGATGATGCAATTGGCACCTACCCCCTGATAGTCAAAGCCAAATATTCTGACTCATTCAAATATCCCTTCTCTGCCATTGCCCCTTCATACCTGAGAGTTATAGAATCAAGGCCTAGCGATATTTATAGTAAGGCTGAGAAACTGACCATTCCTGCGGAAGGAGATGGTCAAATAGTAGTTAAAGTTACAAACAGAGGAGACACATCAAGACAAGTATCATCTAGGCTAATTTTATCGGATGAGTTTAAAGTAGAAAATGAGGTTCAGTTAATGGACATAAAAAGTAAGTCCGCAGACGACATATACTACAACATCCAGTACCTAAGTGATGTTGTAGGCAGTGTATACTCTGGAACAGTCGTGTTAGAGTATGAAGATGATGGGATACACCAAACAAGCTTTGCTCAGACCGAGATAACGGTAAGCGTCGCAGAGACAAACAATTGGTATCTGATAGCCATATTAGCAGTTGTGGCAGTAATCATTATCGTCTACGCAGTGAGATTCAGAATAAAGACTAAAAAAAAGAAATAAGAACACACATCAGGGATGAAGTTCATAAAAACTTAAGGGCCACTTCTTTTCCACTAAAATAGTATCCACTAATTCATGTTCATTATTAGTGAGTATTGCGTCGCACTGGGATTTTTTGACATACTTGCACCAGTAGTCTTCAAAAAAATAAACGCATTTATGTTTGTTATATATGCTTTTTAGATTTTCCTTGTTTAATGCATTGTGGAAATCCATCGAATTCTGCCCTTGAACAATGAATATCGAGGGTGTGCCTGTTATGACTACACAGTTATCTGGCAGTTTCTGACTCATTTCAATGCCCATGTCCCTCATGATTCTCCCAACATCGGCTTGAGGGTCTACAGTTCGTATGAAATCTAGTGTCGGATAAAAAGACAATACAATTAAGACACACCAGTAGACATAGAGTGTTTTAATATCTATGTATTTTGAAAAAAACTTATTTATTTTAGCTATTGCATGAGCAGCCAATAATATTAGTGGCGGATACCACATGACAACAAAACGTGAACTTGTGCCTCCAGCTTCAACGGAGCCAGCGTAGAATAGAAGAAAAATAACGAAAAACGCTAACATCCAGACTAACAGAATAAATTTTTCGGAAAAGTTACTGCGAAAATTAATCAGACTTAAAAGCATAAGTGGAATCAATATAACAAAACTTCTACTGGGATCAATCATGAACCTGATGTTTGGGCTCAAGTTTCTCTTAAGATAGTCCATGCTTAACTTTTCGCCTTTTGCACCCCAAGAGTCGACTTTACTGGTGTAGTTCAGATGGGTAATGTGGAGGGTAGAAAACAAGAGAAAAATAAGAGCATATAGAAGTAGATTGTCAAAAATCTCCAAACTATTTTTTTGCTTTGAAAAAAGGATAAGTGACAAAATGATAATGAGGGAGAAAAACAGCGATTCCGGACGTGTTTGGATAGTATAGCTTAGTAAGGTGGCTGACGCTACAAGCAGGCTTGTGCACTTATTTTGTACATATAGCAAAGTAATGATAAACACCATGAGTGATAGAAACACATAATATATTTCAGTAGACACGCTTCCAGACCACAGTATGTGAACTGGAGCTAGAGACATAAAAAGCGCTGAAAAATAGCCTATTTCTCGATTGTTGAATAGTAAAACTGCCAAAAAATACATTAAAGGGACTGATAACGAAGCGATGAGTATTATGAAGATGTAGGCTGCGAGTTCCCTAGAGCTGAAGAATAGATAAACGAAAGCCAATGAATGAGGTAGTGCATTAGGATGTTTATCGACAAATCCTTGGAGACACATCTTGTCCAACCATTGTGAGCAAAATTCAGCTTTACCTGATTCACTCATAGTGGCCGCTACCTGCATATAAATGTCCTCATCAAACAACATTCTCGAGGTGTGAGGAACCATGAAAGCTCGCAGTAACAGACCCACAAAGAAGAGCGAAAACAATATTTTTGCAGACGACCGGTCTATTTTGAGGGATGAACATATTGCCTTTCTACTAACCCATAAAGAAATAACAAAAACAAAGAGATTTACACTCAGGAGTGAGGGGAACAAGTATTTGATGTTTTCGGTTCTGAACTGCTCTATGGGAGGATTGAAGATTATGTAAAGAGAAACAGGTATGAACACCATTGCAAAGATATAGAATTTTTTCGTGAGAGAGTTATCCATTTCTAACTAAATAGTCGCCCAATATGGCTTTCTCGGCGCCTGTCTTGATGAATACATCTATTGCATCCTCTGGGGAGTTGACAATAGGAAAGCCATGCAAGTTATAGCTTGTGTTTAAGACAACCCCGTAACCTGTGTTTTTCTTAACCTGTGTTAGAAGTCGCCTGTATTTTTTATTCTCCTTCCCCAGCATCTGTGGGCGGGCAGAATTATCCACGTTTATGACAGATTTCATATTATCAACCATAGACTGCTTCACCATATAGCCCATAGTCATAAATTTATCAAAGCTGTCAACTTCTTCGAAAAGTAGCTTTGCATCTTCCTGTAATAGAGACGGGCAAAACGGCTGAAACCAGTTTCTTTTCTTGATTTGCAGATTAAGCCTATCCTTTACCTCCAATGAGTTGGCTGGAGCTAGTATACTCCTGTTACCAAGCGCTCTAGGCCCGAGTTCCATCCTACCCTGGTACCACAATAAAATACCTCCCCCACCGATGATTTCACCTGCGAGTTCAGGGGCATCATTTCGTTTCTCATATTCAAGTTTGCTCTTCTTGATTGCTGATTCAATTTGAGTGTTTGAATAGTCTGGCCCAAAGTATACATTATCAAGTTTCATGGGTTTGTGGCCATTTTCTAGCATGCTCTGATATAGTGCCGCACCGACTGCAAGGCCTCCATCACCCATATGGGGAAATACGAACCAATTCTTTATATTCGTCTTGGTCCGTATGTTCAAGTTAACTTTGATGTTTGAGGCAACACCGCCCGACCAACACACATCTGTTATGCCAGTCTCATTAATAGCGTTTTGAAACAACTGCGTTATGTGCTTTTCAAGGGTTGCCTGAGCCATATAAGCCAGTTCCTCCCTGGGTGTGTTCCAGAGAATTCTCTTAAGTAACGAATATTTCTGTAACGTGGAATATTTGGATTTAACATTTAATCCATCAACTTTGAAGAAATCAATCAGTTTATTCTCCTCCTCAGACACGGGAAACGCATAATTGGACAGTGCCATCACCTTGCCTTCATCTTCGAGTTCCCTCATACCCAATAAGTCAGTGACCTGCTCGAAAAAAAGTCCAAATGAATCTCTTGCCTTTATAGAGGATAATCGTTCAAGGCTTCCCTTCTCATAGACATTCACACTCCCAGACAGACCATCTCCAACACCATCAAGGGTTATAACCAAGGATTTCTTAAAGCCACTGCATAAAGACGCTGCAGCACAATGGGCCTCATGATGGCCTACAAAAGATACTTTGTAGTCCTTAAAGCCAAGCTTATCCAAATCGCGTCTAAGCAACTTCTCTGATACACTGCGACAAAGAGGCACCTCCGGAATCTCAGTGAGAAAATGCTTGAAGTTCTTTCTCAAACCCACAAAATTAGGCATTTGCGTCTTTCTGCGCCTGAAATAGTAGTAGTTCTCCTTCAGATGGGGAAAAGCCCGCGTCAGTGTTTTTGCAAAATCAGTTGTTGTTGCAGCAACCGAGGATATGTCAGATGGTTTAATCTTCAGATAGTTTAAACACGCCAGTATAGAATGTTTTGGAAAGCCAATCTCTAGTTTTCTCCGGGTAATTCTCTCCTCGTTGACAGCAACCAGTACGCTTTTTTCATCAACTATACAGGCGCCAGCATCATGTCCATCCCATACACCCAAAATTTTCATACAGTCACCAGCTATATGTTTAAAACGAATTTAACCCCACTTATAATTAGACTATGCAGCCTTTTTAACCCAAATACGGACAGTATTTTCAGCATTATTTTAGGCCGGAGATAGAAGGACATGTATGCCTTCTTTCTAATGGACTGTAAATCAATTGTGGTTGAGACTATGTTTTGGGAGTACTCAAATGTAGCCCAGTCATCGCCTACTTTGTCCTTGAATTGCTCAAATAATAGAGAGCCTGGAAACGGGGTGAAGATATAATACTCCGCAAAGGTCAGCGGTAGATTAAGAGAAAAATCAAGTGTGTTTAATGCAGATTTACTGTCTTCGCCTGGAAGCCCGAATATAAAGTGGCCAACAACTACGAGACCAATTTTATTTGCCATCTCCACTGCCGACTCAACCTGGCCCACAACAATCCCTTTGTTGCATGAATCAAGTATGTCCTGACTTGAAGATTCTATGCCAAAGGATATCATCCAGCAACCGGCTTGTTTCATCTTGGAGAGCACATCTTCGTCTACAGTATCAACCCTGCTGTTACAGACCCACTTGATAGAAATCCTCCTGGATAGTAATTCGTCGCACAGGTTTGAAACGTATTGTTTATCTAAGGTAAAGGTTTCGGCAAAAAGGAAGAAGTTTTCGACCCCCAATTTTTTTGCAGATAGTATTTCATCTATTATTTTGGAAATGCTCCTTTTCCTATATTTTAAACCGTAATACGACTGGGATACGCAAAAGCTGCAGTTATAGGGGCAACCCCTTCCTGTAGTCAGCAAAACATATTTTTCGCCAGTCACTGGTACCCTATATCTTGAAAGGTCCACGATGTCCCAAGCAGGAATTGGCAGACTGTCTAAATCCATAAACCCACGTTCTTTGTTCTTAACAATCTTGCCATGGATTTTATAGGCTATCCCATCTATTTGGCGGATTTCCTTTTCAGCAAGCTCGGAAACAGTAATCTCTGGCTCTCCGATGACTACTGCATCGATAAAATCGCATTCTAGGGCTTCCCGCCACAGTGCAGTTACGTGGACCCCATAAACAACAATTTTACAGCTGTGATGTCCTTTGATTTCCCTGAAAACTACAATGTCATTTTTGAATGTTGGAGTGGTTGTATTGCAGATTATGTAGTCTGGCTTGAAATCAATTATAGATTTTAAAACATCCTCTAGTGACATATCCAGGCCAATAGCGTCCAATAGTTTAACATCAGACTTATCCCGTAGAAGAGATGCCATGTATGCAAGAGTCATTGGAGGGTATACAGTCGAAAATACCGCAGCCTTATGCTGACATCTGCCCTCCTTAACATAGCCACACTCTGCAGGAGGGTTGAGTAGTAGGATTTTATACATGTATATATAAGTTATATTCACACTAAAAAATTGAGGTTTAGAACATGTTCAAAGACAAAAGAGTTTCCATAGTCATCCCAACACTTAACGAAGAGGAGAATCTTGCTATTGTCTTAGATAGTTTGAATGAATACATAGACGAGATAATTATTGTGGACGGGCATTCACAGGATAAAACCGTCGAAATAGCTGGGAAAAAAGGCTGCAAGATACTTTACGACGACAAAGGAAAAGGCTCAGCCCTGATAAAGGGAATGAACGAAGCCAACGGTGACATAGTCATAATCATGGACGCCGACTGTTCACACATCCCGAACGAATTGATTTTTTTGATAGCAGGTATTGACGCAGGATATGACATATGCATGGGTTCACGTTTCATACAAGGGGGTGGCAGCGACGACATGAGTTTAATAAGAAAAATAGGTAATGGTTTTTTTGTGTTTCTAGTAAACCTGTTTTGGAGCATGAACTATTCAGACTTATGCTATGGATATCGTTCATTCAGGAAAGACATTATAAAATCACTTAAACTTACGGAAGTCGGGTTTGGAATAGAGACTGAGATATCTATTAAAGCTGCAAAAGGAGGGCTTAAAATCGTGGAAGTCCCCAGCTATGAGAAAAAAAG
>JAHIYG010000066.1 GCA_018815265.1 Candidatus Altarchaeota archaeon
CAAACCTCGAAATCTAGCAAAGAGCGTGACAGTAGAGTAACTTTGCGAGGGCGTCAGATTTGGACTGTCATCCCATCGTATGCTGCGACGGTGTCTATGTTTGTCTTTTTCCGTATTATTTCGGCTTGTTTTTCTGGGCCGACATTCAGCATTCTAATGCCAAAGTGTGTGATGACAAGTTTTTCGGGTTTTGCAGTTAATGCAATCTCTGCTGCGTAGTCGGTGTTCAAATGCGTTTTTGCAGGATGCCCTGTGGGAAATATCGTGTTTAATACTAGAATCTTTGAACCAACATAGTTTTTAGCCAAATCCATGTTGTAGCCAGTGTCGCCTGCGTAGGTGAATACCCCAGATGATGTGTTGAATTTGAGGCCGACTCCGTTTGAGTGCTGATGAGTTGGAAGTACATCAACCACTGATGATTCAACGGGTGTTTTATCGTTTGGGTGAAGAGGTACTAGATGGGTTTTGTCTCGGTGGTATTGAGATATGTATTTGACTACATCCTCCTGCAGGTAGAGTATGCCATGTCTCCTGTGTAGGCCGTGGGTCATTGCCTCAACCATGACCTCCACTTCCCCATAATGGTCTAGGTGGTTGTGTGTGCAGAATATCCCATCTAGGCTTCCAGGGTCGAAACCGTGTTTTAATGCATGTATTATGGCTCCTGGGCCAGGGTCGATTATGTAGTTTCGCCCGTCGATTTTAACCCATATACCAGCCGAAGCCCGGCGTTGAGTTAGCATCACAAATCGGCCGCCACCGGTACCCAGAAACGTAGCGGAATTCATATTTTAAGTATTTAAGAGCCGAGTATTAAGTTTAATCTATGAGGGCTGTTTGTGTGGCAGACATACACGGTGACATTGAAACACTTGAAAAACTTGAAAAGTCGGTTTCTATGACGGATATAGACCAGGTTATCCTGCTTGGTGATTTCAGTAAGGGATTTAAAGACTCTGTTGAAAACGAAAAAGACATAAAAAAAGTGCTTGAAATTTTTGAAGGTTATAACATCATGGCAATACCTGGAAACTGCGACCAAAAAGACATCATCAATCACTTGATGAGGGCTAACGCTAATCTGCACAGAACAGTAGTAAAGAGGGAAAACGTTAATATAGTGGGTTTTGGCGGGTCTAATCCAACACCATTCAACACCCCGTTCGAGTATCCTGAGGAGGAAATATTGACATGTTTAAACCAACTATTTGACAAGGTAGACAAGGATGCCAAGGTTGTTTTGGTAGTGCATGCCCCACCATACGACACAAAATGCGACTTAGTACCCACTGGTGCGCATGTAGGCAGCAAGTCAGTCAGAAAAATAATTGAGGATAAAAAACCAGGATTAGTGCTTTGCTCCCACATACATGAGTCCGGGGGAAAAGAGGATAAAATAGGAGAAACACGGATATTAAACATTGGGCGAATGTCTGAGGGGAATGCGTATATATTAAATCTGGAAAATCTGGAGATAATACGATATACTTGATATTTTAAATAGTGAGAATAATAACTATGTAGTGGACAAAAGGGATATTTTCACGCTTCTCGTTGTAGCTTATATGTTATCGGCTCCAGTTTCAGCAGCTAGAATATTGTTTTATGAAGTTGATGCTGGAGAATACTCAATGCTTACTGGATACAAAGCCTTTGCTGATGAACTGAAGAAGAAGCATGAGATAGCATCAATTGAAAAAGGAGGCGTAACAAAGGACAAACTTGACAAGTATGACATACTAATCATACCAAACAGTAAAAGGCAGATGAGCAGTGAGGAAATATCCTCCATAATATGGTTTGTCCTGCAGGAAGGTAAGGCATTGTTTATCACAAACGCTGAACCATCATCTAACCAGCTTACGATACCCTTCGGCACGACAATAGACTCTGGCTTGCTGATTGACTCGACAGACACAATACCTGGGATGGATAGGTACAATTTTATAGTAAGTGAGTTTCCAGACCACCAGGCATCAAACACAATAAGACGGGGAGTGACAAAGATAGGTTTCTACAAAGGCAATGGAATGGATGTCTCCGGAAATAGCAAATGCATTGCCCGCACATCCGCTGACACATATTCTGACACCGGATCATTTCCTGCTGGGAGCAGGCCATGTGTTGCATCAGCCTCAATGTTTGGGTCTGGTTTGGTGGTGATACTAAACAATGGGAAGCTACTGAATAAGGATAACATAAACAACTACAACAACAAACAGTTCGGGATGAACATTATAGAGTGGTTGAGTCTTGCAAGAGAGTCAATTGGTGAGGAAAACAACACACAGGTTCTGCACTTAACAATAAAGGGTATGCGGCTGGAGAACA